>CAJWOB010000078.1 GCA_913043885.1 uncultured Spirochaetaceae bacterium
CCGCGACGGCATGCGCCACACCACCGAGCTGACCCAGGAGTACATGGACCTCGTGCACGTCCCGGGCGTGTACGTCGACAACTCCCTGTCGCTCGAGGACGTGAACCAGCCCTTCGTCAACGTGCGCGCGAAAGACCCCCGCGGCGTCGTGCGGTGGGAGCAGCGCCGGCGGGGCACGTTTTCCGAAATCTTCGAGCTGCAGGCGTTCCCCTTCGACGTGCAGACGATCAGCTTCTGCCTGCGCGTCAACTCGAAGGCCGACGAGCTGCGCGGGCGGTACGCTCAACGCTGCGTGTTCAATCCGAAGCTCAAGGAAACCAGCGACACCCGCCTCACCTACGCCACGCCGCTGGGCTTCCGGTTGATGTTCCTGGCCATCGCCGTCTTCATAGCCGGCAGCAGTGCTGCCGCCGCGGTCGAACCCTTCTACCGATGGCCGCCGATGCTGCTCGGCATCATCGTACTGTGTCTGCTGTCCGCCGCCTACCTGGAACGGTGGGTGTTCGACACGGCCGATGGTGCCATGGAGCGCCACCTGGGCCTGCTGTTCTGGCACTCGCGCCGTCGCACTCCCCTCAGCGAGCTCACTCGTCTCACCTTTCGCGAGCCGGGCCTCTCCTTCGACGAACGCCCGAAGATGGTGCGGGCGGTGACGCGGCGGGCTGCGATCGTTGCGATCGAGGACCGCTCTGGCAACGCCTTTCCCCTCGATATGGTGAAGGGGGCGAACATCGGCGAGACTCGCAAGCTCGCCGAGCGTATTGCTAGTTTCTGCGGCATCCCGTTGGAGGACACGGTCGCTGACGAGCACGACGCATCGGTTGACGCCATGACCGGTACATCGACCGATCCGTCTACCGCCCCGCCGCCGGCCACCCCGCCCGCAGATACCCCGCGCGAGGAATAGGCGCCAACGGCGGGCGCTCGCCCCCTGATCCGGCGTCTTCCGGTGATGGCCGGCGCCGCCGCGCGGCGGACCGCGTGGCTCTCCGGCGAGCTCGTCGATCTCGGCGGGTAGCCGCGGGAGCGTCCGCCGAGGCTGTACCTATGGGTGCCGGTCGTGCGACAACCGGCCATGGCCAGCCAGACAAGAATCGCGATTACCGGCGCCGCCGGGCTCATCGGTGGCATCCTCCGCGGCGTGTTCTCCAGCAGCTACGCGGACCGCTACTCCGTGACCGCCCTCGACGTGCATGGCGAGTCCGGGCAGGGTGTCGCGGCCGTGGACTCCACCGACGCCGAGGCGCTGGCTGTGGCGTTCCGCGATCACGACGTGGTGATCGACCTGGCGGCCGGTTCGAGTAGCTCGCTAGCCTGGTCGCCGGTGTACGGCAACAACATCCCGTGTACGTACAACGCCCTGCAGGCAGCCAAGGCCGCAGGAGTACGCAGGGTGGTGTTCGCCAGCTCCAACCACGCGACCGGAGCCTACGAGAACGACGCCCCCTATCGTCAGGTGGTGGCCGGTGACTACGAGGGACTGCAGCCGGGGGCGTTCGACCGCATCACCGCGGACTCGCCGATACGCCCCGACGGCCCATACGGCATCGTCAAGGCGTTTGGCGAGCTGGCCGGGCGCTACTACGCCGAGTACCATGGCCTGTCGGTGCTGTGCATGCGCATCGGTACCGTCAACGCGGAGGGGCGCCCCCAAGCCCTGCGCCAGCTCGCAACATTGCTCACCCACGACGATCTGGTGCGCCTGGTCGTGGCCTGCATCCAGGCGCCGGCCGATCGGATGTTCGGCGTCTACTACGGGGTGTCGGCCAACACCTGGCGGATCTGGGATATCGAGGCGGCGGCGGCCGAGATCGGCTACCGCCCACAGGACGACGCCGAGCGGTGGCGAGCCGAGGTGGAGGCTAGATCTGGTACGGGCTAGTCGGCCTGCCGCCGGTAGCGCACCCACACCTCGAGTTTCTCCACCACCATCGCCGGGTCGGCCACCGAGCGCGTGGCGCCGCAGCGCACCCCAATCAGGTTGCGGCCGACGGCAAGTTGGATCGGCCGCGCCTCGAACAGCAGCCAGCCGCCCTGCCTGCCACCGTCGCGCAGCAGTCCGTTGTTGACGCGGACCTCGACCGCATCTGCCGTGCTGATCAGCGGCGGGCTGGTGACGAGGTGATGGGCCTGGGAGGCCACTACCTCGGAGGGTAGGCGAGCGTCGCCTGGAGCGCCCGCCTCCCGCGGATCGCTCAGCAGCAACCGCAGCTCCACGCGCTCCACCAGATGGGGGCGCGCGGCGAGGTCGTCGGCGATGTAGACGGTGAGGAGGGTGTCGGCGCGGCCGTCTCGGGCCAGCTCCGCCGGCAGCGCCGCCTGCATGTTGGTCAGGTAGTACATCCACCGCGGTGTGTCCCAGTCTTCGGGGTTGGGCACCACGGTCGGTCCGTGGCCGCCACCCCGCCGCTGCAGGACGAAGGCCTTGTCCAACGCCTGCAGGCCCTCCGGGTCCGCCAGCTCTCGATACACTTGCCGGTGCAGCGGCTGGTATGCGGTAAGCTCAGCTTTCCTCTTCTCGCTCACGGCGGTGGCCGCGGTGTTCAGGAAATTGAAGGTCTGGAACCCGTCGGCGCCCTGGTGCCACCAGTTGGCGAATACGCCCCGCAATACCTCGATCGGGGGGTGCAGATAGCCATCCGATGCGTGATGGTCGTCGAGGCACGGATACAGCTTGATCGGTGAGCCGGCGACCACCCCGCGGAACACCTCCAGATCGACCTCGAGTGACCGATTGCCGAGCACGAGGAGGTCGATCAGCCGCTCGGCCACCCACGCCTCGACGTGGATGCCATCGAAGTGGCACCCCTCCAGAGTCTCCGGGATCCGCGCCGCGAGCAGGAACGGCCGCGAGCGCTTTCGCTCCACCTCCAGCGTCGCGGCGCGTACCGACCGCATCAGCTCGGTGAGATGTTCCCGGCCCTCCCACTGCTCGCCCGGCGGCAGGGTGACCGGAACGCGGGCGAAGTCGATCTCGATGCCGTCGTAGTCGTAGTTCTCCGCCAGCTCCTGGAGAATCGCCACCTTGTAGTCGCGGACCTCCGGGACGGCGAAGTTCCAGTAGCCGGGATTGCCCAGTGACTCCCAGGTGTGGAGCAGCCACTCGGGGTGCGCTCTCTTGAGCAGTGGCTCGCTCAGCGGCGTCACCGCCGTCATGTCCGTGCCGTTGATGCGATAGGAGAGGAATGCCTCCTTGCCGCGCCGGTGGGTAGCTTCGAGGAACACCCGCAGCGGGTCCACTCCCGCCTCCCACCAGGCGCGTAGCCCATCCAGCTCCCACTGCGGCAGCAGCTTGCTCGGGTAGTTGGCGTAGTTGCCGTCTATCCAACACCACCAGATGCTGTCGGCCGCGACTCCCGCCTCGTCGAACAGCGCCAGGTAGTCCGACGCCAATTGCTCGACGTCGCCACCGGCCAGCTCTTCGATGATGCTGGGCGACCCAAACTCGGTATCGTAATTGACGATCACCCGTCGCCTGCGCTCCAGCGCAGCCAGGTGCTCCTTCGACAGGGGACCACGCGCTGCCCGGCCTGATCCAGCAGTCACGCTACCGTGTCGCGCTCCTATGACGCGTAGGGGTTGCGCCGCTCGATCTTGAACACCACGGCGTCTTCAGAGGGTCGCTGCTCGGGACTGCGGATGGTCAGCGCGTCCGGGTCCTCCCGCCAGGTGAGCGGCTGATCCGAGCCGAGCATGGACACGCCGGACACCTCGTCGGGGTAGACGAAGGGGTCAGCGTGTCGATCCGCCATCGCGGAAGACAGAGCGGTGAGCCGGACTTCCTCTCCCGGCCAGCCGAGGCAGATGGCGTAGAGGGAGTCGCCCTTGGCGGTGTAGCGGATGTCCCGCCCGGTGTAGGTGACCTCCTGCTGCTCGGAGAAGGGCCCGGCCTTTGCCATTTGTGTCGGCCCTTCGCCGAAGACCCGCCACGGGGTGGTCTCGAAGATTGCCTCACCGTGCACCTCCAGCCAGGTTCCGATTGAGCGCAGCACCTCCTGTGTTCGCTCTGGGATGGTGCCATCCGGCCGCGGGCCAACATTCAGGAGCAGGTAGCCGGTCTTGGACACGTTGTCCACCAGATTGTGGATGATGGCCGCTGGCGTCTTGAATGCCGCGTCCTCGACGTAGGACCAGGCGCCCTGATCGTCGATGGAGGTGTCGGTCAGCCATTCGTAGTAGGTCTGCTCGGAGAATCGGCCCAGCTCCACATCGACGAGGGCGCTGCCGGGCACCAGGTGGTTCCACTTGTAGGTAGCCACCACCTCCTGTCCCGCCGCAGCGCCGTGGTTGTAGTAGTAGGCCAGGAGATCGCGGACGTAGTGCTCCTGCACCATGCTGATGCCGAAGTCGAACCACAGCAGATCGGGGCTGAACCTGTCGATCACCTCCTTGGAATTGCCCAGCCACTGATCGAGGAAGGCCTTGGACGGGGGCGTCTGCTGCGCCCAGTCGCGTCCGTTCTCGCCGAGGTCTGGCCGCCCCTTTGCCCACGCGAGGTCATGGCGTTCGTCGTACAGGGAGGATGCGTGCTCGGCGCCGGTATCGAAATCGCGGCGCCAGTGTGGGTAGAATCACCACCACTCGGCGTGGTGGTGGGCCACCATGAAGCGCAGCCCCGCGGCACGAAACGCCCCTTTCTGCTCGGCGACGACATCACGCTGCGGCCCCAGCCGCCCGGCGTGCCATTCGCTGTAGCGAGTGTCCCACATGCTGAACCCGTCGTGGTGCTCGCTGACCGGACCGGCGAAGCGCGCACCTGCGCCCTTGAACAGGTCCGCCCACTCGGCCGCGTCGAATTTCTCCGCGGTAAGCTGGGGGATGAAGTCCTTGTAGCCGAACTCGCTGAGCGGCCCGTAAGTCGCCAGATGGTGCTTCTGTTGCTCGGTTCCGTCCTGATAGATCAGGTAGGGGTACCAGGTGCCGTTGGGCCCGAAAGCGGGCACCGAGTACACGCCCCAGTGGGGTGTAGATGCCGAACTTGGCGTCGCGCAGCCATTGTGGTGTCTGATGCTGGCGCAGGCTGCGCCAGCTGGTGTCGTAGGGGGCCGTTACGTCGCTCATAACGCCGATCCTACGGCACCGGCCATAGCATCACCCAGTCGGGCGGTAGAGAGCCCGGCGTAGACGTGCCACGACTGCGCAGGTGTGCGGCTATCGTAGGCGAGGGTTGGCGCTGCCGCCGTCGCGACAATGCCTGTCGCCACCGAGGACGCCCGCAGGCGGATGCGCCTCGGGAGGGGCAATCGCATGCGCCAGAGTGTGCGGCGCCCAGATGGCCACCTGCAACCGGCGCCGGCGCGCCGGGTGCGGACTAGCTTGAGGAGTATGCGCTGATGGCCTGCATGGCAGGGATGGCCTGGCGCTGCCAGGGCACCGAGGTCTCGTACTCGATCAGCACCTCGACACCCAGCTCGGCCGCAGCGACCAGTGCCTGCACCAGCGGCGCGTAGCTCTCTGCGTTCGCGTAGCTGACGTCGCGGACGTCCAGCAGCAGTCGCTTCCGCGTGCGGTGGGCGGTCTTGATCGCCCGATCCAACGTGGGGTCCCAGGCGTCGGCCGGCACCTTGTGGATGCTCCGCCCCGAGCAGCGCACCTGAACGTGCCCGTTCGACTGGCCCTCGGTGATGAAAAGCAGGGTGTTGGCGAGCGGACGAGCGGAGCTCATCTCGCCCACCGCGCGAGATCTGACATCGACCTATAAGTATATCGCGATGTAGCCGGAATTCCGGCGGCTCACAACGCCCAGTACTCCCACATGTCCTCCGGGAACTCCAACTCGATCTGGTCGATATCGGTCCGCTTGAAGCGGCTGACGCAGACCATTCGGATCTCTGTACCGTAGTTGTTGCCGGCTGAATGCATCAGCAGGCTATGCCAGAAGACCATAGATCCCGCCGGCCCCGGGTTCTCGACGGGCTCGGGGAGATCGACGAACGAGTCGTCGTCGGCCTGAAAAGCCTTCAGACCGTCGGCGAGGGGGTGGGTGCGAAAGTACTCGTGCGCCCGCCGATGGGTGCCCGGCCACACGGTGAATCCGCCGGCCCGTGGCTGTACGTCGTTGATGTTGACGGTAACGGCGACGGTGAATGATTTGACCACTCCCGTGCGGGCGTGGCCGTCGAGGTGGCCGGACTCGGGGTGCGACCACTCGCTTGCTGGGCGCCCCGTCGGGAAGATCGGCTTCGCGAAGGTATGGGCCTCCACTTCGAGGGAGTGGCCCACCAGCTCCTCGCACATCTGCTGTATCGGAGACTGGGTAAGGGTGGCCTCCACGTCCGGGTGAGAGCCCGCCTTCAGATTGGTGACTGGCTCCACGCCGACGAAGGAGCTTGGGTCGTTCCGATCGACCGGTAGCTCGTCGTAGAACCGATCGGCGGCCCTATCCAGGAGCTGCCGATCGACCACGGGCGCCTTGCGGACGTAACAGTGCTCTTTGAAGTGCTGCACCTCTGGCGGTGTGAAGAACGCCATGCCCGATCCTACTTCAGTCTCGGTAGGGGTCATGCTCGTCGGCCGCGGCCATGGCCACCCCCAGCGGCCGCAACGTGTGCAGCACCTCGATGGTGGCGGCGTGTGCAGCCAGCACATCGCTAATCCGCTTGTAGCAGTGGGGTGACTCGTCGGTGCCGGCGCCGCGCAGCTCAACGCCACGCTCCCGCACCCACTCCATCATCATCGCCCGCGATACCGCTCCGGGCCGCACCACCACCCGCCGTCGGCGCTTCTTGTCCCACCGGGTCTTGCCGGCGGCCTGGCGGCGGCTCATCACCCGCCCGGCGCCGTGGACGGTGGAGTAGAGGGAGCGGCGCGCCTCGTCGCTGGACGCGACATCGCCGCCCTGTGCGCCGCGCAGGATCACCGACGTGTCGCCCATAGAGCCGCCAACGAACCCCTTCTGCCCGGGGAACGCAGGCGTTGCGCCCTTGCGCACCACCCACAGCTGGCGGCCATCGTGCTCCTCCCGCCAGGCGAAGTTGTGGTGGTTGTGCACCTCCTCTTCGATGGCGGCGCCCAACAGGCTGGCAACTTTGCCACACACCCAGTCGCGGCCCGCGTACGCGTAGCGGCCGGTCAGCTCCATTGCGAGCAGGTAGCCACGGCCGAGATCGCTGTCCACGTCGAGGAGCACCGGCTTGACTTGCATGCCGTCGCTGCCGCCGCCGGCGGTGATGTAGTGGGTGGCAATGCGGTGGCCAAACCCGCGCGACCCGAAGTGCACCCCCACCCACACGCGTTCACGCTCGTCGACGAACAGGTCCACATAGTGGTTGCCCGAGCCGATGGTCCCGAGCTGGCGCCGTGCCTTGTCCTTCAGCGACGTCCGGTCAGGCACCTCGAGCTGCGACCACGCGTCATCGTCGAACAGCTCGTGATCTACCTCCTCGCTGTTTACCCTGCCGACGCCGAACGACAGGTTGCTCCAGATCTCATCCATGATGGTGCCGATGTCGCGCCGCAGATCGGCGGCGGAGAGATCCAGGCGCACCGCCTTGTTGCCGCAGGCGATGTCGTAGCCGACGCCCGACGGGCTGATGTGATGGTCGTAGGCGACCACGCCACCGACCGGGACGGCGTAGCCGAGGTGATGGTCGGCCATCAGCGCCGCGTATTGTGCGTCCTGCGCACACCGCACGATCTGCTCTACCGCGCCGGCATCGGGCGTTCCCCACACCGGGATACGCTCATCGTGAAGCGTGAAAGCCATGGCGGATCGACCGCTTCTACTATCATACCGGCATGCCCAGCAGCACGGTGAACCGCGCCCCCGATCTGCAGACTCCCGAGGACCACAACGTCGGTTGGTTCCTCCTGCCGCGCCGCGCTTCGACGGACACCAACATGACCATCGTGGTGCAGCGCTTCGAGCCTGGGGGACGGTTCGCCGAGCATCGCCACGATCTGCTGCAGTATTTCTACGTCACCAAGGGTGAGATGGAGCTGACCATCGGCGGCGAGACCGGCGTGTACGCGGCGGGGGACTTCGTGTCGGTGGACCGCGACGTGCCCCACTCGGGGAGCAACGCCGCCGACGGCGAGTCTGAGCTGCTGATAGTCGACTACTGGCCTCCCGACAGCGACGACCGCATCGGCCTGGACTAGGCCGCGCGCGGGCCGCCGGCCGTCGCGGTTACCGGGCGAACACGAAACAGCCGTGCAGCTCGGTATTGCTGTGAAGCCCCACCACCCGGTCGATCTCGGCGACGTGGTCGTCGGTGAAGTTGCCGTAGCAGCCACGGAGCGAGAGGCCTGCCGCACTAGCGGGCGCCACCAGCTCCGCGCTGCGCCACCCCCGCATCGGGAAGCGGTCATGCACTTCGAGCTGCCGCCCGTCGATGGTGCCCTTCAGGTCCGCATACTCGTGTGCCCCGCTGTCCTCGCCAACGCCCCACACGACGTCGACGTGATCGCCGTTCCGCCTCGCGGACCAGGTGATCCGACGTGGCGGGTGCTCGCCGTCGATGGAGCCGAACTCCACGACGTAGACGCCTCGCTCTGAGAGGTGCTCGGCCACGCACGCGAAGTGGCGGCCGAGCGCATCCTCATCCAGGACGTGGTTGATCGAGGTCAACATCAGCACGATCAGATCGAAGCGCTCGTGCAGCTCGAATGCCGTCATGTCGCCGTGATGGATCCGGACGTCGCGTCCGGCCTCGCGCACCAGGCTGCGGGCGAGCTCGCACATCTCTGCGGCCGAATCGAGGCCGCACGCGCGTATGTCGCGTGATGCCAGCTCGATGGCGTGACGGGCCGGTCCGCAGGCGAGTTCCAGCGCCGATGCAGGGGCTTGCTGCTCGCCGCTCAACTGCAGATACCACCGCGTGAGGTCGTCCACCTCGGCGACGTAGTTGCGATAGGAAAACGCCAGGTCGTAGAGCGCGGACGTGGCGTAGATCTGGTTGGTTGTGGTCATCGATGACTCCTTGGGTCGTAGGTCGGTGTGGGCCGGGCGGTCGCCCCGGGGCGCGTCGCGCGGGGGATGGGGAACCGATCTAGGAGCGCATCGTGGGCGGAGTGTGGCCGAGTGCAGCCGAGCCCTGTAACTCGTTGCGGCCGGCGGCCAC
>CAJWOB010000079.1 GCA_913043885.1 uncultured Spirochaetaceae bacterium
GGAGGCCCTCGCCATCCTCGGCATCGTCTACGTTGGCTCGGGTGTCTTGATGCCGACGCTAACTCGACAACTGACTTCACCCATCACCTTCATGTCTTTGGGTGCCGTTGTCGTGCTGTGGGCCGCCCGAGCGGTTACGTTGGCCGGTAGTGAAATGGCCACCATGATGCGGCAGCAGGCGGAAAATGGCTCGGCGACGCCCAGCGCTTGCTCGAGACCTGGCTGGCCACCGAGGAGCGCTCCGGACTTTCGCTAGGCAATCCCGCCGCGGCCCTGGAGCGACCGCGCGCGACGCGACGCATCCCGCGCGTGTTCTCGGTCGAGGAGGTAGAGCGGTTCCTGGCCGCGATCGACGTCGACACGCCGCCTGGCGTGCGCGATCGTGCTCTGTTCGAGCTCATCTATGCCTGTGGGCTGCGCGTCAGCGAGGCGGTGGCTTTGGACATCGGATCCGTACGGCTCGATGACGGATCGGTGCGCGTGCTGGGAAAGGGTGCGCGGGAACGCATCGTCCCGCTCGGCGATGTGGCTGCGGCCTGGCTGGCCCGCTACCTGCACGGCGCGCGCGGCAAGCTCCGGCGCACCCGAACCAGCGCCGGCGTGGGGGCTGAGAACGCCCTGTTCCTCAACCAGCGCGGCGGACGTCTGAGCCGCAAGGGGATCTGGAAGCGATTCAACGAGCTGATGACGCGGGCCGGGCTGACGGGCAAGGTTCACACGTTGCGACACTCATTCGCCACGCACCTCCTCGGTGGCGGTGCTGACCTGCGCTCGGTGCAGGAGCTTCTCGGTCACGCAGACATCACCACCACGCAGATCTACACCCACG
Source organism: uncultured Spirochaetaceae bacterium (assembly GCA_913043885.1). GTDB lineage: Bacteria > Spirochaetota > Spirochaetia > SZUA-6 > Bin103 > Bin103. The sequence goes on from CAJWOB010000079.1 coordinate 830, forward strand.
TCGACCGCGACGACCTGAAGCAGCAGCATCGCCGCTACCACCCCCATGGGTGAAGCGATGCGGATGTGGTGCCCGTTGAAGCGGTGTGGTCGCAGGTCGGAGGCGTGGCGGCCGCTGGCCGCGGCGGCCACGCTGCTCCTGGCCGCGTGCGGCGGCGGCGACTCTGAGCTGCTGCAGCCGCTCATCGATCTGAGTGGTCCGCAGTATCGAGGCCAGGAGATAACGCCGGAGCGTATCGCCGAGCTGGAGGGGGCACTGGCCCGCTATCAGGACGAGATCGAGGAGACCGTGCGCCGTCAGGGCGAGTTGGCGGTTTTCTACAAGTCGTTGGGGGTGGCCTATCTTGAGGAGGGCATGTTCGGCCTGGCGGCCGAGACACTGATGAAGGCGGCCGCCATAGATGCGACCAATCCGGTGCTGCTCTACCTCATCGGGGTGGCGAGCGCGCAGCAGGCGCTGGCATCCATCGACGACGGCGTGCAGGCAGGCTACCACGGGGACGCGGAGCAGGCCTACGCGCGCGCCATAGATATCGATCCCACCTACGTGGATGCGCTGTACGCGCTGGCGGTTCTGTTGCTCTATGAGATGGACCGGGCGCGGGATGCCGAGAGCTACATCGACCGCGTCCTGGCTGCCGAGCCCGGTAACGTCGACGCCATGTTCGTGCGCGCGGCGCTCATGGCCGCCACGGGGCGCCCGGAACGTGCCATCGAGCAGTACCAGGTGATCATCTCGACCAGCAGCTCGGAGGAGCGCCGCGAGCGAGCGCGGCAGAACAGCATCGAATTGGAGGCGCGACGGTGACCGGCGGCGCGGCCGCTTTCGCCGGCGGTTGGGGCGCTGGCGCACCCTTCGCGTCGCTCACTTGCGCCGAGCCGGACGAGCAGCGACGCCGCGCGGTTGCACTTGCGCTCAGCCACATGCCGTTCCTGGGGCCCACCAGCTGGCTGCAGGCAATGCGACGGCTCACCGCCACTCGGCTGCAGTCCCTCTCGGCGACAGGAGTAGGTGCGCTCCGCCAGCGCGCCGCGAGGTCGGGCTCGCAGGACCCGCTACCGAGCGGCAGGCACTGGTTGCAGCTTGGCGAGCGTGCGGCAGAGTCCTTGACTCGCCTTGGGGTGGGCTGCATTTTCTTGTGGCAGCCGGGCTATCCGCGTTGGCTGCGCGAGGTGCTTGATCCGCATCTGGTGTTGTACTACCGCGGCCGGCGGCAGCGGCGGTGGCAGTGGTCGGCACCAGGAACCCCACCGGCGTTGGCCGGGAGAGTGGGTTCCGGCTTGGCTACGAGCTGGCCGAGGCAGGCGTGCCGGTGGTGTCGGGCTTGGCGCGCGGCATCGATATCGCCGCACACCGCGGCGCGGTGGCCGGCGCATCGCCGGACGATAGCGGCGCAACGATTGGAGTACTTGGGTGCGGAATCGATTACATCTACCCGCAAAGCAGCCGACAACTAGCCGGGAGGCTACTGGAAGTGGGGTGCGTGGTGAGCGAGTACCCGCCGGGCGTGCCGCCGCTGCAGCATCATTTCCCCATGCGTAACCGTATTATCGCCGGTCTCAGCGTGGCGCCCGTGGTGGTCGAGGCCGCGGAGCGCTCCGGCGCCCTGATTACCGCCGATTGCGCCATGTCCGAGGGGCGTGAGGTTCTGGTACACGCGGCCGCCCTGTCCAGCGTCCGTTCCGCCGGTACCCGGGCGCTGCGCATCCAGGGAGCGGCGGCGGTGGCGGGCCTAGCCCAGGTGCGTGAGCACACCGGATCGGCGCTGGCGGAGTTGCCGCCCAGGCGCAGCGGGAGCGGCGGCTCCGTCCAGCAGCCTGTGCCGCGAGACTGGCGGGCTGTCGGCGAATGGCTCGTTGCCGGCCTCCGCCACGAGCGAGCGGCGCACTCCACAGGAAGAGGGCAGTAGGTGGCAAAGAACGTCTTGGTCATCGTCGAGTCACCGGCGAAAGCGCAGACCATCGAAAAGTATCTGGGCAAGGGGTATGCCGTCGCGGCCTCGGTCGGTCACTTGATCGATCTCCCAAAGTCGCGTCTGGGCATCGACGTGGCCGGCGACTTCGAGCCGGAGTACATCACGGTGCGTGGCAAGGCGCCCATCCTCAAGGACCTGCGGCAGTCGTCGAAGCGGGCGGACGAGGTGCTGCTGGCTTCTGACAACGACCGCGAGGGTGAGGCGATCTCCTTCCATATCCGCAACGCGCTCCTCGAGAAGAACCCGGATCTCACCATCCGTCGTATCGTCTTCAACGAGATCACTCCCGACGCCATCCGCGAGGCAGTCAAGCACCCTGGAGATATCGATCTACCGAAGGTGCGGGCGCAGAAGGCGCGCCGGGTGGTAGATCGCCTGGTTGGCTACAACCTGTCCCCTCTGCTGTGGAGCAAGGTAAAGAACGGCCTGTCTGCCGGGCGGGTACAGTCGGTGGCGCTCCGCCTGGTCTGCGAGCGCGAGCGCGAGGTGGAGGCCTTCGTCCCCGAGGAGTACTGGACTCTCGACGCCAAGCTACAGAAGGGAAAACGGATCTTCCTGGCTGCGCTGGTCCAGGTCGATGGCAAGAAGCCGGAGCTGAGCAACTCCGAGCAGGTGGAGCGGATCGTGGCCGACCTCGGCGACGCTGAGTTTCGCGTAGCCTCGGTGAAGACCACCGAAAAGGACGTGAGGTCGCGACCTCCTTTCATTACCTCCACGTTGCAGCAGACCGCGGCCAACCGGCTGGGCTTTACCTCGCGCAAGACGATGCAGATCGCCCAACAGCTCTACCAGGGGGTGGACCTGGGATCGAGTCGCGTCGGTCTGATCAGCTACATGCGAACCGATTCCACCCGCGTGTCCGATGCAGCGCTGGAGGAAGTGCGTGCCTTCGTCGCCGAACAGCATCCCGACGGGCTCCCCGACGAGCCCAACGTGCACAGCAAGCGCAAGGATGCCCAGGACGCTCACGAGGCCATTCGGCCCACGTACGTCAGTTACACCCCTGACTCCATCAAGGAGCACCTGAGTCGGGACCAGGCAAAGCTGTACGGCATCATCTGGGAGCGGTTCGTCGCCTCGCAGATGCTGCCGGAGCGGCAGGCCACGACCACGGTCGAGATCGAGGCCGGTAACGCCCGCTTCCGCGTGTCATCCACCAAGAGCGTCAGGCCGGGCCACCAGGTGGTGCTGAAACTGCTGGCCGCCAAGGAGAAGCGGCAGACCCTACCCAGCCTCTCGGAGGGGGAGATGCTGGAGTGTCTGGAGTACGTGCGCGAGCAGCACTTCACCACCGGGCCACCCCGCTTCACCGATGCCTCCATCGTCAAGACGTTGGAGGAGCAGCGCATCGGCCGTCCCGCCACCTATGCGCCCATCATCTCTACGCTCCTGGACCGCTACTACGTGGTACGACGTAACCGCGCGCTCGAGCCGACCTTGCTGGGTCGGTTGATCAACGATCTGCTGATCGACTGCTTCCCCGACGTTATCGACGTTGCCTTTACCTCGGCGATGGAGGAGCAGTTGGACGCGGTCGAGGAGGATTGCGCCGACTGGGTCGAGGTGGTGCGCGACTTCTACGCTCCGTTCAAGTCCCAGGTCGATCACGTCAACGACACCCTGGAATCGATCAAGGGGCTCATGGACGAGCCGACCGACCAGGTGTGCGAACGCTGCGGACGGCCGATGGTAAAGAAGCTCGGCAAGTACGGGTTCTTCATCGCCTGCACCGGATTTCCCGATTGTCGCAACACCAAACCGGTGCCCTTTGCGACATGCCCCCGCGAGGGTTGCGGTGGCGACATCGTGGCGCGCAAGCGACAGGGGCGGGGTCGCGAGTTCTACGGCTGCACCAACTTCCCCGAGTGCGACTTCGTCGCCTACCAGAAGCCCACCGCCCACGACTGTCCGAAGTGCGGGTGGTTCCTGGCCGAGCGCGAAGAGCGGCAGCGGGGACGACTCATCTGCATCAACACCGACTGCGACTTCGAGGGTATGGACGCCCCCGAAGAGCCCGCCAAGTCGCCGATCAAGGTGCCGGTCTCGCTCAACGGGCGGGACGGCGTCGCCACTCCCTCGAGGGGGGGCAATGGCACCGGCGTGCCCGCTGGCAATGGAGCCAGCGCCGCCAGTGATCGGGTCGCCTCCCCGGCAGCGGCCGGCGGCAACGGCGATGCGGAGAGCGGCTGACCGGCCCCCACAGCGGTCACAGAGGCCCAGTTTGCCCGACGATCTCGTGCACCAGTATCTTCGCTATCTGACTAGCGTACGGAACTATTCGCCGGAAACGGTACGCGCATACCGCAGCGACCTTGGGCAGTTCGTCCAGTCCCTTGCAGCGCGGGGCACGCAGGTGACGGCTGCCACCGCCGCCGATGTCCGCCGCTTCGTTGGCGCTCTCACCGAGCACGGCGTCGACGGAGCGTCCATCAATCGCAAGCTGTCGTCGGTACGCGGCTTCTACCGCTACCTCCAGCGCTTTGCCGGCTATCGAGGCACCGCCGCCGACCCGCAGCCGGCCCGACGGCTGGGTCGCAAGCTGCCGCGGTTCCTGCTGCGCGAGGAGAGCGGCCGTCTGACCGACGCGCCCACTACCGCGCCCGTTGCTGATCGTGCAGAGCCGCGACCAGGTGGTGGCAGCGGCGACGGCGACGAGCTATGGCCGCTGCGCGACCGAGTGCTGGTCGAGCTGCTCTACACCAGCGGCTGCCGCGTGTCCGAAGCGGTGGCGTTCGATGTGTCAGACCTCGACGTCGCCGCCGAGTCAGCGGTCATCACCGGCAAGGGGGGACGGCAACGACATCTGTTCTTCGGCGAGCGCTTTCGTGAGTTGCTGCAGCTGTACCTGCCGCTAAGACTGGACCGCTTGGCCAGGCTGCGTGCGCGCCGCGCCGACGACGCCAGCGACTCTACGAGTCGCGCGTTCGCGAGGCGGGCCTCGCCAACGCTGGCCACCTCCGCCCTCTTCATCAACCAACGGGGCGGCCGCCTGAGTCAGCGCTCCGCTCGCAGCATCGTGACGGCCGCCGGCGAACGAGCGGGAATCAAGCAACGGGTGTCGCCGCACAGCCTGCGCCATTCCTTCGCCACCGACCTACTCGACGGTGGCGCCGACGTGCGGGTGGTACAGGAGCTGCTTGGCCACGCCAGCCTCGGCACCACGCAGGTGTACACCCACACCAGCCTGGCGCGGCTGAAGCGCGTCTACCGAAACGCGCATCCACGCGCCATGGAGCAAGATGGCTAGCACGATTATGCACGGCACCACCATTGTGGCGGTCCGCCGCGACGGCAAAGTGGCGATGGCAGGCGACGGCCAGGTCACGCTGGAGGCCACGGTGGTAAAGGCGTCGGCTCGCAAGGTGCGGCGCGTTGGCGACGGCAAGATCCTGGTCGGTTTTGCCGGCGGCACCGCGGACGCCTTCACCCTATTCGACCGCTTCGAGGGCAAGCTCAAGGAATTCGGTGGCGACCTGACGCGCGCCGCCGTGGAGCTGGCCAAGGACTGGCGCGCCGACCGCATACTGCGCCGGCTCGAGGCGTTGCTGCTCGCCGCCGACAGGGGCCGCACCTACCTTATCTCGGGTACCGGGGACGTGCTCGAGCCGGATCACGACGCCATCGCCATCGGCTCCGGCGGCAACTACGCGCTGGCGGCGGCGCGGGCGTTCCTGGAGACCGACTCGTTGACCGCGGCAGAGATTGCCGAGCGGTCGCTCGCCATCGCGGCGGAGATATGCGTGTATACCAACAAAGAGATAGTGCTCGAGGAACTGGGATGAGTCTCGACCTAGACGACATGACACCCAAAGAGATCGTGGCCGAGCTCGATCGTTACATAGTCGGCCAGGAGAAGGCGAAGAAGGCGGTGGCGGTAGCGCTGCGCAACCGGCTGCGCCGGCGCAAGTTGCCGGAGGAGCTTCGCGACGAAGTGGCGCCGAAGAACATCATCATGATCGGCCCCACGGGGGTTGGTAAGACGGAGATCGCCCGGCGCCTCGCCAAGCTATGCGGCGCCCCCTTCGCCAAGGTCGAGGCAACCAAGTACACCGAGGTGGGCTACGTCGGACGGGACGTCGAGTCGATGGTCCGTGATCTGGTCTCGGCAGCGGTAAGCATGGTCAAGACCGAGCTGCAGAGCGAGGTGGAGACCGAGGCCGAGCAGCGTGTGGAGGATCAGCTCATCGAGCTGCTGCTGCCGGGCCTGCAGAAGGCACCGGAGCGCCAACCCGCCGGCTTCCAAGGGCCGACCGGCGTGGTAGCGCCGGCCAACGGCACCGCCGATAAGTTTCGCGAGAAGCTGCGCGCCGGCGAGCTCGAGGAGAAGCTGGTCGAGGTAAGCGTCAGCAAGGGGGGGATGCCCTCAATCGAGGTGTTCTCGGGCCAGAGCCTCGAGGAGATGGACATCAACCTGGGCAACCTGGGAAGCCTTTTCGGCGGCGGACGCAAGAAGAAGAAGCAGGTGCCGGTGCGCCGTGCCCGCGACATCCTGATGGCAGAAGAGGTGGAGCGGCTGGTCGACATGGACCGCGTCTCCGAGCTAGCTATCGAGCGGGTGGAGCAGATGGGCATCATCTTCCTGGACGAGATCGACAAGATCGCATCCAAGGATGGCCGCGTCGGTGCCGACGTATCACGCGAAGGGGTACAGCGCGACATCCTGCCCATCGTCGAGGGCAGCAAGGTCAACACCAAGTGGGGCATCGTAGACACCTCCCACGTGCTGTTCATCGCGGCCGGGGCGTTCCACATGTCCAAGCCGTCTGACCTAATCCCGGAGCTGCAGGGACGCTTCCCCATTCGGGTGGAGCTAGGGGCGCTGGAGAGCGCCGACTTCAACCGCATCCTCACCCAGCCGGAGAACGCACTCACCACGCAGTACACCGCGCTGCTGGCCACCGAGGGCGTTACCCTCACGTTCACCGAGGAGGCCATCGCCCGGCTGTCCGACATTGCCGCGGATGTGAACTCCAAGACGGAGAACATCGGCGCACGGCGGTTGCACACCCTGCTGGAGCTGCTCCTGGAGGAGGTCTCCTTTACCGCCCCCGAGATCGCCGGGCAGACGATAACGGTGACGCCCGAGTACGTGAACGAGCGCCTGGAGCACATCGTCGAGGACCGCGACCTGGCGCGCTACATCCTCTAGAGCGACGGGATAGCGTCAGGATTCGGGGCGCTCATGTCGCGCCCGCGCCGGCCGATACTCCCAATGGGAGGGCTGCAGATTGACCGGTCTCTTTTCATCGGGCGTGTTTGCCCGCAACGTCGACATCTTGCACCGCGCGATGGACGTCAGCGTCCTGCGTCACAACGTCACCGCCAACAACATCGCCAACGCTGACACGCCCAACTTCAAGCGTACCTTCGTCAACTACGAGGCACAGCTGAGTCGCGCACTCCGCTCCGAGAATCGGCAGCGGCTGCCGGCACTGCTTACCGACGAGCGGCACATACCGTTCAGTCGGGCGGTCGACTATCGACAGGTGCAGCCGCGACGGGTGCTCGACTACCTGTCCACCTCCAAGAACAACGGCAACAACGTCGACGTCGAGCAGGAGATGGTCAGCGCCATCGAGAACCAACTGCTCTACCAGACCATGTCGCAGTCCATCGCCTCCGAGTTCACCCGGGTGAACATCGTTCTCAGATAGCGAGTAGCGGGGAGTAGAAACACGTGGGACTCTTTTCGGCAATCGACGTTGCGGCCACAGGATTGAGCGCGCAGCGCACCCGCCTGGACGTCATCGCCAACAACATCGCCAACGTCAACTCGACGCGGACCACCGAGGGTGGCCCGTTTCAGCGCAGCCGCGTCATCGTGCGGCCGCGGGTGGAGGCCCCCTACTGGCGAAGCCCGTTTCAGCCACGCCACCTCGACAACGGCGTGGGCCAGGGGGTGCGCATCGTCCGCATCGAGAAGGACACCTCGCCGCCACGTCTGGTGTTCGACCCCACCCACCCGGATGCCATCAAGTCTGGCCCGCGCGAAGGGTACGTGGAGTACTCCAACGTCAACGTCGTCAACGAGATGGTGGATATGATCAGCGCTTCGCGCTCCTATGAGGCAAATCTGGCGCTTATCAACGGCTCGCGCGAGATGTTCCAACGCGCGCTGGAGATCGGACGATGATGGATCGCTTTCTTTCCTCGGACGTGGCTCGCGGGCATGTGGTGGCGCTACAGCGCCCCGATCCCCGCCAC
>CAJWOB010000080.1 GCA_913043885.1 uncultured Spirochaetaceae bacterium
AAACCCCGTTCACCGGCAGGCCTTGGAAGCGGCCCCATTCACCTGGGACTAAATACACATAATCGACGTGTATTGGCCCCGCCGACGGCGACATGAGCCCCTTCAGCGTGAAACGCCCGACAAGCTGCCGCGCCGATGCCTCTGGCCCCACCGGTCACCAGCACTCTTTGGGCTTCGAATCTAGGCCCCATCTCTTTTAGAATTAGCTCCTGCTTGGGCTGAACACTATAGAATCAGCAACCCGTTTTTTGTTTACGATGCCGGCCATGCCGAAGAACCGCATCATAGACCACTGCTCGAGAGCGAAATCATGACAGACTCTACACCGAGCTTCGATGTCGATGAAGCCACTTTTCACGAAGCGGTGATCAACCGCTCGTATCAGACACCGGTGCTGGTGGATTTCTGGGCCGAGTGGTGTATGCCGTGTCGCATGATTGCACCGGTGCTCGAGGACATGGCCCAGGACTACGCTGGCAAGCTGAAGATAGCCAAGCTCAACGTCGACCACGTGAGCGATGTCGCGCAGAAGTACGAGGTGTTCAGCATCCCCACGCTACTCCTATTCAAGGGAGGAGAGGTGGTTGGCAAGCAGGTCGGCGCCGTGCCGCGCGAGACCATCGAGGGCCTGATCCAGGGTCACGTCTAGCGGCGGCCGCTACGACCGCCCGCGCATCCGAGTGGCGCCGACCGCGCTCAGTTCGGCTGGTGGCGGTCGTCGCTGTTCGCAGCGCCAAAGCTGGCGCCGCGGGTTGGCACCGTATGCCTATCCGCGGCGCTGTCGGTATCCGCCGCGTCGGCCCCCCTGCCCATCGATCTCGTCGATGTGGTGAACGCAGAGCTGACGGCGTCCTCGGGCGTCGCCAGATCGCCGTTGGTTCGCCACTGGCCGCGGGCGATCGCCGCATCTACCCGCTTCATGACCGTCCGCGTGCCGAAGCCGCGGTAGCGTTCGTCCGAGGACGAGGTGCGGTTGCTGTAGAGCACCGCGTCGAGCAGCTCCCCCTCGGGATGGCTGGCTAGGGTAACGACGCCGTTGTTGCCCGACAGCCCGCTGCCGGACTCCAACCACAGGTCCCACGCCCCGGCGATGGCAAGGGGGTGCGCCGACTCGTCCGGGCTGGTCGTCTCGTCCTCGCCGAGTCCGCTGTCGGTGGCATGAACGACGATGAACTGGCCGGCAAGCACCTCGATCGGTGGCATGACAACGCGATCGCCGAAGTTGCCGGGTACGCCGTCGAAGACAGTGATGCCGCCGAGGTTGCCGGCGGTAACCGCCAGCAGCTCGACGGCGTCCGGTCTGGTCGCGCTCCCCTGCGTGGTCAGCTCGTTGATCAGCAGTGTCGGCGGTCGCGGGTTGTGGCCCCAGAAGGCGGTGACGAACCAGGTGGTATTGCCGGTGGCGTCCCGCGCCGTCGCCGACAGGCGGTAGGGCGCGCCAGGGCGTTGAGGGCCGGCAACCACCTCGACGGTCTCGCCTGGCGTTGCCGCCACCTGGCCCAGCTCCGGCTCGATGCGGAGGTGGTCAGGGTCGAGCTCCACCCACTCGTTGAAGGTAAGTGACACGACCGCTTCCGCGGTGGCGGCGGTCGACAGCAGCGTCGGCGGACGAAGGTCGACCTCCTCCAATAGACCCTGTGAAAGCGGTTGGCAGCCGGCGACGGCCAGTGCGCCAACTATCAGCGTCGTCTGGGACAACCACATGACCCCATTGACAGTGGCTGCATCGCTGTTACTTCCACATCGCCGCCGACACGGGGACGGTATACTCAGCGTTCTATGGCCGGTGATTCCCAGCTATTCGAGCGCTTCGGCAAGACCTTCGCCCCGCAGGAAGTGATCTTCGACGAGGGCAGCGACGGCGAGCAGATGTTCATCATCCAGTCCGGCCGCGTACAGATCGTAAAGCGGTTTGCGGGTCACAATCACACACTCGCCATGCTCGAAAGCGGCGACTTCTTCGGCGAGATGGCAATCGTCAATCGCGTGCAGCGTACCGCGACTGCCATCGCGGTGGCCGAGACCTCGCTACTGGCCGTGGACCGCGACGGATTTCTGGCCATGATCCGCAAGAACGCGGAGATCGCGCTGAACGTGATCGACAAGCTGTGCCGAAGGCTGCAGAACAACCACCAGCAGATGCAGCACTTTGCCAGGCAGGACGGCGACGCCTCCATCGCGCTGCACCTCAAGGCGGCACACGAGGAGGCGGAGGCCGACGGTGCCGTGCTGTCGACCACCGTCGACGAGATTTCGCTGTCGCTCGAGCTGCCCAAGGAGGAGGTGGCGGCCAAGCTCGACGAGTACGTTGCCTCAGGGATACTGCGCTCCGATACCCCCGGCAGCGTCACCCTCGCAGACCCGCCGCGCTTGCAGCAGATAATCGACGGCCGGCCGACTGCCTAGCAGTAGCGCGGCCCGCGTCGGGCTCCTGGCCACGCTACTGGCCGCGGCCACTGGGGTTGCCGCGGAGCCCATAGCGCTGCTGCTGTCGGGTCCGGAGCCCCGCGTCGGGGTGCCTGCGCTCGGCCCAAACACCGTCCCGAGCCATACCGCCCGCTACGAGTTCGGTGAGCACGAGGTACTCGTCAGCTACGCGGCTACGCCGCTGCCTGTCCCCGACGAGTGGCAGGAGCTGCGCTGCAGCGGCCGCACCCTGCACGTCTCGTCGCCGGTGGCGCCCTTCGCGGTACTGGTGCTGGACGCCGACCCGCTGCCCCTGGTGCTGTTCGAGTTCCCGCCCGGCGCGTCCGCCGCCGTCGAGAGCTGGTGTCCGTTTGCCGCACAGGTAGTGGAGCGCTTCGTCTACTTTCAGGGCTTCGTGGAGCAGAGTGCGGACCTAGCCTTCCCCGCCGTTATCGAGCTCTCAGCGCCGGCCCCGTAGCGACCGATCTAGATAGTATGAGTGGCTGCCAGCGGAGACGGGGCGCAGCGCTGCTGATGTGGGGCATGTTGGTGGCACTACCGGTGACTGCCGCCGACCCACCGCCGCCATTGTCTTCCACCGACATCCTCATCGAGGAGCGCGAGGGCGGCTTCCACGTGTGGGTGCGAGCCGCCGAGCACACCGGCTCGGTGCTGCTGACCGAGTCGTCCGCCGATCCCGAGCAACGACTGCACTCGTACGCGCTCCGGTCGGCGCTGCCCAACAGCGTCAGCGCCGGGGAGATCCGCCTGCTGGAAGGCGAACCGCTTCCCGCCGCGCTCAACTCGATAGTGGATTCGACCCCCGAGCCGCACGAGGCATTGGCGGACGCCTTCCATCTGTTCGTTCCCTACGAGGTGCAGTACGGCTACAGCTGGACCCGCAGCGGCTCGATTACGGTAGGAGACGGCACCTACCTCAATGTCCGTGCCTTTGCGCTGCCCCACGCGGACTATCGCGGTCGGTATCGCGACAACCCGTTTCTGCTGCGGGTGGTGCAGCGGGCGGTCACTTTGCCCGACGACGACGCCGCCGCTGCCTTCGCGGATATCGCCCAGAACAACTGCGGCCACGCGTTGGCCAGCACCGGCGAAGCCGATCTGTTGGTTCAGATGGACGGCCTCCTGGCCACCTTTCAGGGACGCGCTCTGGATCTGGTGCTAGCCTTGGATACCACCAAGAGTATGGAGAACGACATGCCGTTCCTGCGTAGGGAGCTGGTCGAGTTTGTAGCCGAGCATGCTGCACGCTTCGACACCTCGCGGGTGGGGGTCCTGCTCTACCGCGACTACGCCGAGACCTATCTGACCCGCGCGGTGCCATTCGCGGCCGGTACGCGTGCCCTCCAGGCGGCGCTGGATCGGATCGACGTGGCCGGCGGTCGGGATATCCCGGAGGCGGTCTACGAAGCGCTCGACGCTGGCGTGGCGGGCTACGACTGGCAGGCCGACTCCCGCCACCTGGTGCTAGTGGGGGACGCACCCCCCCATCCGAAGGCCCGCGGTGAGGTTACCAGGGAGTCGGTGTTCGCCGCCGCACAGGCTATCGACCTGTGCGTCCACACGATTATCGTCGCGGAAGACGAAACCGTCTAGATGCCTCGCGTCGGCTAGCCGCTGTCCGTATCTGCCGGGGGCGACGTGCGCAGCTCCACCAGTACCCGTCGCGCCAGAGTCTCGGGACCCCGCGGCCACGCTGCGGCGTCCGGTTCCGTATAGCGCGCCAGCAGTGCCTCGAGCTGCTCGATGGCCAGGTCGTCGTCGCCAAGCTTGTGGTGGAGGAAGGCAATCTCGTAATCCGCCCACGCCAGCCGCGCCACCTCGTTGCCACTCGCCGCGAATCGTGCGCGGAACTCCTCGTAGTAGGCGAGCGCGGCGCGATAGTTTCGGCTGCTGCTTGTATCCTGCGCACGTTGGAAGAACTCGGCCGGGGAGAGGTCGTCGGGTATGTCGGGCAGTGTCTGGCAAGCGGTGAGCGCGACGAGGAGGGCCACCACCGAGCCGCGTACCATCAACGAGAAGGGCGCTGCTACCGCGCGCCGCTGCACCCCTGGGCCGACATTCACCGGATGCACGCTAGTCCAGCGCAGATTCGGCGGTCAAGAGCGGGCGGGCAAAGCGGCTAAGCGACTCGGTAACCATGTAGTAGCGGTTGGAGGCGTTCCACAGGGTGAAGCCTGAGCCGCCGGCCTCGCTTGTGCCCGCGAGCTGCTGGATGAGGTAGCGACCATACTCGGGGCGCTCCATTGCCAGCTCGTCGCCGATCAGGAACGCCTGTACGTACGGTCGGACGACGCTCCGTGCGCCCACCAGCTGCTGGGCACGGTCGACTCCGGTTCGATAGATGGTGAACGCCCGGTCGAGATATGTCTGGTCGGAGAGAAATGCCGTAGGGAAATGGGACGGATAGAACATCGGGCTGATGACATCCACGTACTCCGACAGGGTCTCGATGCTCTGGCCGATCCAGTTGCCCATGCGGTGCCACGAGTTGAAGCCGAAAAGCGCCGTGCTTACCGGCACATGCACCCGTTCTCGGGCCATGACCAGGAGCGACTCGATCGCCTCCACCTTGGTCATCCCGGGGCGACGGTGCCGATAGGTGGCGCGTTGGGTGGGGCCGTCGGACGGAAAGCGGATGTAGTCGAACTGCACCTCGTCGACGCCGCGCTCCGCGAGCTCAGCGGCAATGTCGACATTGTAGCGCCACACCTCGGGCGCAAACGGGTCCACCCAGAACTCCCTCTGTTCGAATTGCGGCGTGTCCCCGTCGCCGGCTATGCGATGGAGCTGGCGCCACGGCTGATCGCGCTCTCCATCCCAGATTGCGAGCCGATGATCCTGCCACTTGTACAGCGGCTCATCCTTGAACACCACCAGCCGTGCTACCACGTACAGACCGGCGTGGTGTGCCTGCGCGAGCAGGGACGCCAGATCGATCTGCGGATTGGCGGCGCCGATGCCGGCGGGCATCGCAAGCTCGGTGTCGTAGGTGACCCGTCCGAAGTCGTCCTTGAGATCCACCACGATGGCGGCCATATCGTGGGCCTTGGCAAGCGCGATCAGCTGCCGCAGCCGCCCCGTGGCGCTCGCGGCGCTCGCGGCGCTCACATAGATGCCGCTGCGATCCGCGGCCTGGGCCAGACGGGCGCGTGTGCTGGGGAGGCGGGCCGGAGTCGCGGCGGGCGTGGGTAGGGGTGCGACCCTCTGCCACTGCCCTTCGGTGGTCGCCACCGCTCGGCCACTCGCGGAAGTAGCTACCAGCTGCCACGCCGCCTGGCTGCCGCGTGGCGGTGGCCGAAACGCGATCTGGCCCACCCGGCCGTCGGGCCGGCCGCGACTGTGCCAGGTCCAGCCGTCGACCGCCTCGTATACGTCGCCGCCGAAGCCCACCGCAATCGCCATGCCGCCCGGACCGGCAGAGCTGGCGCCACGGCTGCTGGCGGGGTGAAACGCCACGGCGGAAAGCTCTTCGATGAAGCCTGCGCCACGCGCCAGAAACGGAATCCTCCCGCTCAGGTCGTGCCAGGTGGTGCCCAGATCGCCGCTCCAGTACAGGCCGTCGAAGGACGTGCCCACCAGGAGCTGCTGTGGGGCGTCGGCGGTTCGTGCGACGGCGGTGAAATAGGAATTGCGGCCCACCGGTGCAGCGACCGGCACCTGCCGCCACGCCGCGCCGCCATCGTCGCTGACGTACAGCGTCCCGGCGGTGGCCGCGATGAGCAGCTGCGGGTTGCCGTCGGCCACGCCGAGGGCGGTTATGGCCTGAAAGGTGTCGCTGCGGTCGAACGGATACACCTGGCGCGGCGGCAGGCCCACGTTGCGACCCTCCCAGCTGGCGCCTGCGTCGAGCGAGCGGAGGACACCGTGGTGGCGGGTGCGGGCGTAGTAGGTGGTCTCCGTAGCCGTGGCCACCACCTGGTCGATGACAGGCGCGTCAGCGGCAGGCTGCCACTGTCCCCAAAGGGACAGTGGGCACCCCGCCGTCAGCGCCACCCAGACGCCGCCCGCTACCGCCCGTGTGCTCCTATGACGTCGCATGCCTGCCGTGGCGATCAGCGGCGGACCTGTGCGGTAATGGCGTGGCCCACGAAGCGGCCGGATTCTACCTGCCGCTCAGCTGGCGCTCAAGCGCCGCAGTGCGCAGACACGCGCCCGCCGCGCTGCTACCCTCGCGGCGGTCATGTGGCGGTGGGGCGGGCGCGGCAGTGGGCGAGGGCGCCCGCAACGCCTTGGCCCTGCCTTCGTCGCAACTACGCTCGCGTTGGGTGCCTGTAGTGGCGACTACCCCCACCTCCACGTGGGCGATCGTCAGGTGGATGCCCAGATCGAAGCGCTGGCGGCGGCGCTGAACGCCGAGCCCAGGTACGAACGGCGCTTCGTCCTGGTACGCGAGCTGTCGAAGGCATACCGGTCCGTCGAGGCTCACCGCCGCCAGATTCTCTTTCTGACCAGTTACGTTCAGGCCGACTCCAACGATCCCTTCAACGCCTTCTATCTGACCACGGTGGCTCAGCTGTATCGCGAGCTGGGGTCCGAGCCGCTGGCCCGCCATTATTTCGAACGCATCCTGCGCAATTACCCCGACGCCTTGGTGGAGGGCGACTCGATCCACCTGACCGCACTGGGTCAGCTGATCGAGCTGGAGCGCAACGCCGCCCGACGCGTGGACTACTACAAGGAGCTGATCGCCCGTTTCAGCGACGCCATCGACCTGCCGCGCAGCCACTTCTTCCTCGCCCAGGCCTACGAGGAGTTGGGCGAGTGGGAGCAGGCAATCCAGTCCTATGGCGCATTTCTCGCCTACCCGGGCACCGACATCCCCGGATTCGCCAACGCCTATCGCCAGGTTCTGGAGAAGGTGCACTTCTACTACTCGGACAAGAGCTGGGTGGTCAGCGATCTCGACTCTCTCGTGGCGGCGATCAAGCGAGCCATCGCGCGGCGCGATCCGCGTGAGCTGCGGCGGCTGCAGGCGAAATCGAATTTCTTCACCATGTCCTGGGAGCAGCAGACCTCCGACGAGAGCGTCGCACTGGCTTTCGACCTGGGGGCGTTTCCCCTGTCGCGGGTGCGGTTCGATCGGCAGCTGGATGACGACTCCAACACGCAAGAGGCGTTTCTGCGCACCACAGGCTGGTCCTACCGCATCGAGACCTGGTACCTGTACTTCCGCAAGGTGGAGTTCAAGCCCGATCCTGAGGTCGATGGTCGCTGGGAGTGGGCGGGCATCTTCTTTGGCGAGAAACTGTAGGCACGTGTGTAGAGGTCGCTGGGCGATGGCGCTTCTGGCGGGGTCGTTGCTAGTGGGATCACTCACGGCGCCTCTATCCGCGCTCGCAGACCCCGCGTCGGCGGCGGGCGAGATGCAGATACCCTCGCACCCGGCGGTGGAGGCGTACGCTCGGCGTTTCGAAGAGGCGCGCTGGCAGCCGTGGTTCGAGCTGGTGGGTGGACGTGCCGCTCACTTTGCCGCACATATCACCGCCTCGCTCCGCCAACGGGGCATGCCGGAGGAGCTGGTCCTGTTGCCCGCCATCGAGTCAGAGTACCGGAGCGGAGCGGTGTCCAACCGTGGCGCGGTCGGCATATGGCAGTTGATGCCGGCCACGGCACGCGCGTTGGGCCTGGTGATCGATGACCTGCGCGACGACAGGCGGGACTTCTGGCTGGCTACCGAGGCAGCCCTGACGGTGCTCGAGCAGAATCTGCGGATTCTGGGTAACTGGGATCTGGCGGTCGCAGCCTACAACGCCGGCCCCGGCCGCATCCGTGACGCCGTGGCGCTCACCGGCAGTCGCGACTTCTGGGAGCTGCGTTCCCGCGGCCTGCTGCCGCGACAGACGGCGGAGTTCGTGCCGCGCTTCTACGGACTGGTGCTCGCGGCCAGGCGGTTGCAGCTGCAGGTGGCGACGCCCCCGAACGGCGGCTGGTCGCGGTTGTCTGCACCTGCCGGAGTCGACCTGCGGATTCTCGCGCGCCTCGCCGGCGTGCCGGCGGACGTGCTGCTGGCGGCCAATAGCGAGCTGCACTACGCGCTCACGCCCGATGACTCGCCGCGGGGCCCCTATCTCCTGAAAGTGCCCGACCGCTACCGAGCGGCCCTGGCGGAGGTGCTCGACCAGCGCAGTGATGAGCTGGTCCGTCTCCACCTGTACCGGATCCGTCGTGGGGATACGCTATCGGAGGTGGCGATAGCGTTCGGCATACCAGTCTCCCTGTTGTACCGCTACAACCCGGGTATTCAGCCACGACGCCTGGGAGTGGGCGCGTCGCTGCTGGTGCCGGTGCGCGACGGCATCGACCCGGCGGTGGCAGCGCGACAGGTGCAGCGCCTCGCCTCGCCCGTGGCCGCGCCGCCGGCGGACTGGTCCGGGAGCTACGTGGTGCAAAAAGGGGACAGCCTGTGGACTATTGGCCGCCGCCACGGCACCTCTGCGGAGCAGTTGGCGGCCGCCAACGGCATTCGCACCGGGGATGTGCTCCGGGCGAATGGCTGGCTAGCTAGGCCCACGGTACGTTTTCGACTCCTTCACGG
>CAJWOB010000081.1 GCA_913043885.1 uncultured Spirochaetaceae bacterium
CCCTCGTCCGGCGTCGCCGGCATCTCCGGCACGACCTACGCGATGAACAACGCCAGCTCGTATTTCGTCTCTCGTCAGGCCTTCCCGAGTCAGCTCCTCGGCGCCAAGCCCATTCTGAACGGTCATCACTGTGGCACCGGGTGCGTAGCCACTGATAGAAGCACAAGCGTCCGCGAGCTGAGTCGCCTTCGTCGCAATCACGATCAGTTCCGGCGCGACCAAGTCACCGGCGTCGACCGTCGCATGCATGCGGGAATGCACATTTGACTTCCCTGTGACCGTCAGGCCATGCTGGCTGAGCGCCCGAGCGTGCTCGTCTCGTCGCACGAGCACGCTGACGTCAACACACTGCGCCAGGTGCCCAGCTATCAAGCTCCCGATCGCCCCTGCGCCAACGACCCAGACATGCTCAAAAAGCTGGCTCAAACCATGAGCGTACGCACGCCACCGGTCCTCAAACTCATGTCAAGCAACGGTTACCTTAGGCTGAGTCTTTACGCCACTGAAGTGCGGAATAACAGTATTCGCAAAGAGCTCTTGCGCCTTAATGGCCTTCCAGTGGTCGAAGCCGCCCGGATTGACGGTGATGGCGACCTCGCTGAGACCTTCGCAGACTTCTTGGACGTCCTCAATCCGCTTGATTACCTCTTCGGGTGTTCCGACCCAAACGACGTCACCTTCGACCATCTCGTCGTAGGGCATCTTGGCGAGGTTCTCCATGATCCCGGAGACGTAGAAGCCATAGCCGGCGGCCTCCATGTCGGCGGCGTTGGCGGCGAGAATCGCTTCGCGGTCGGCGGCTAGCCCGTCCGCGATGCGCAGCAACGCCTCAGACCGTCGCTGGCCGGTCAGCCCCATCATCTTCCGACTGGACGCGCGCGCGGCTCGCGCCAACTTGCCAGCGGCGCCGGCGGTGCGTGACGCGGCGACTGTGTCGCTCATGTCGATTGCCTCGACTGCTCACCGAGCTCGCGGCTGCGTGCCGTTGCCGCCGCCACCGTCTGCGCAAGCGTTTCGGCAACGCCGCTTGCCTCCAGGACCGCGCGACCGGCCACCGTGGTGCCGCCGCGGGAGCTCACCATCTCCACCAGGCTGTCGGGGTCCAGTTGCAGCTGCCGTAGCAGCTCGGCGGTTCCCACCGCGGTCTGCAGGGTGAGTGGTATGGCGATATCGGCGGGCAAGCCCTGCCGCTGACCGGCATCCGCGTACCATTGCAGCAGCCTGGCGAAGAACGCGGGTCCGGATGCACTGAGGGCGGTAATGGCGTCCAGCTGCTCCTCCGCCACCTCGATGGCGATCCCGGCTGCGGCGAGCATGCGGGAGACGGCGTGGCGATCCGCGTCGGTGGCCTCGGGGGCGAAGGTGTAGCCAGCGGCCATCTGCCCTACCAGGCACGGGGTATTCGGCATCACCCGCGCCAGCCGCGCGTTCGGCAGTCGCTCGCGCAGCGAGGCGAGCGATAGGCCGGCCATGATCGACACGATCAATGTGGCCGTTTCCCCGAGATCGTCGGTGGCACTAGCCACGTCCTGCGGCTTCACCGCCAGGAAGCAGGCATCGGCTCCCTCTGCGGCGGCAGCGGCGGAGGGGTGCTCCTCTACGCGGAGCGCGTTGCCTAGCCGTTTACTTAGCTGGTCGATGGCTTCCGGCACGGGATCGACCGCGCGCACGCCGCTCAGCAGGCCGGCCTGCTGCATGGCGGCAGCGAGGGCCTGCGCCATCTTGCCGGCGCCGATGAATGCAACGGTGAACATGAGCGAACCTGAGTTGGACTATCGCGTCGGTTGGGACCAATGGCAATCGGCTGCCGACGTGTACGCCGCCAGGGCAGGCCCGGTGCAGACGCGGCTACTCGGCGGCGGCTGGCCCGAGCGTTCGACCGAGTACACGCGAGTTGCGCTCGCGGTCGTAGGCTCGCGCGCGGTCCTGCGGCAGGCTGTCGGGGGAAGCGTCCTCGAAGCCGAGGGCCATGAAGAAGTCGGCCGCCTGGGTGGTAAGTGCCACCACCCGGGTGGCCCCCCGATGCTGTGCTCGCTCCATCAGTGACTGCACCAGCTGTCGGCCGCTGCCCTCGGCGCGGTGACCCTCCGCCACCAGCAGGCTCTCCACCTCGGCGGTCGTCGCGTCGATCATGCGCAGCGCCGCACAGCCCTGGACGGTGTCGTCCACTCGATAGACGAGGTAGTCCTCCAGGGTCTCTGCCACCTCCGCCGCGGTTCTCGCAATCAGCAGGCCCTCAGCCATCTGCGGCTGCAGCAGCCGCATGATATCGGGGATGTCATGTGCCACCGCGCCCTCGATGAGGGCATAACGGTCGGCGTAGAGCATCGTGCCGGTGCCGTCGGCGGAGAAGATCTCGTCGATGAGCACGCCATCGCGTCCGCCGTCGACGATGTGGACGCGATGCACGCCCCGCCCGCAGGCGGCGACCCCCTGCTGCAGCAGCGCTCGCTCGTCGTGATCCAGCCGGCCCGCTTCGATGTCGAGCAGCTGTTGAGCCTCGCGAATGTGCACCGACGAGTAGATCGCCCCTGCCTCTCGCGCCCGGCGGGTGCTGAGCCGCAGCGACCCGGTCTCGATGGCAGCGATGCCGGGGCGATCGGAGACGAAGAACAGCTTGGCAGCGCGCATGGCGACGCTGATCTCCACCGCCAGCTCAGTGGTCGAGATGTTGTACGCCTTGCCTGCCCGGTTCCAGCCGATGCTGGACACCACCGGGATCTGCTCGGCATCGAGCACCGCACGTATTGCCTCTACATCGACCCGTTCGACGCGGCCAGACCGCTGATAGTCGACGCCGTCGATGACGCCCAGCGAACGTGCCCGCACCCAGTTGCCCATTACCGTTCGGGCGCCGCTCTCGGTCAGCAGGGCAACCAGATCGTTGACCGCGTCGGTGGTCGCGCTAATCACCTGCGCCAGCGCTTCGTTTGGCGTTACCCGGCGATCGCCGCTGCTCAGCCGCTTGGCTCCGCCGCCAGCCGCGGCGGCCGCTGCCGAGTTGCCCAGGAGTCGGTCGATGGTCGCGCGCGCTCCGGCCACCAGCACGATGCTGATACCCATTTGCTGCAGCTGCACCACATCGCGGATCAGCACGGACAGCAGTGGCGCCGCGCGCAGGGCGTCGTCGACACGGAGCACGAACAGCCGTCCCCGGTACTGGCCCAGATAGCTCAGCACATCACGTGCCGCGGCAACGCGGGAGGCGGCATCCATGACGCTGGAGTGTATCAGCAGCGGCCCGCCAGCTTCCCGCTCAGCGCAGCACGATGGCGGGGAGGTAGGTGACCACGGCGAGGACGAGTAGCATGACGACAAGGAACGGAAGCGCCGCACGGTAGATCTCCACGAGGTGATGGCCAAAGCGCAGACGGGCGATGAACAGATTGATTCCCACCGGTGGTGTCAGGTAGCCCACCTCGAGGTTGACCAGAAACACGGCACCGAGATGGAGCGGGTCGACGCCGACCCTAATGGCGACCGGCGCCAGCAGTGGAACCAGCACGACGATCGCGGAGAAGATATCGAAGAACATACCCGCTGCGAGCAGCACCAGGTTCAGCAGCAGCAGGAACGGCAGCGTCTCGGTTACCCGCTCGCCGAGAGTGGCCAGCAGGCGCTGCGGCACCAGCTGATCGACCAGCACGTTGCTGACCACCAGAGCGGCGGCCACGACGATGAGGATGACCGCCGAGAGCATGCCGGCTTCGGCGAGGACGGCCGGCAGCCGGCGGACGCGGACGTCGCCGCGGAGTAGCGCGCCCAGCAGCACGTAGGAGGCGGTCAGCACCGCCACCTCGCTGAGCGCTACCACGCCGGTGAACACCGCGACATACACCGCAGGTGGCAGCGGCAGGAGCCAGGCGTTGGCGCGAGCGGCCAGCAGCAGTCGCCGCCAGCGAATCGGCCGTGCACGGGTGGGCGATCGCAACGCTGCGATCACACACAGCAGCAACATCATCAGCAGCGCCGGAAGCAGGGTGGCCCGATACAGACGCTCCACCGAGACCTGCGCGGTGAGTGCGTAGACGATTACCGGCACGCTGGGCGCGAGTAGCAGCCCGGGTGACCCTGCGGCGGTAATGGCACCGATGGTGCGCCGTCGTTGGCGGCCCGTGGCGCCACCTCCGCCGCGCGACGGCAGCAGCACACCGCCGAGCGCGACGAAGATCGGTTGGGCCGACACCAGTGCGACGCGTTCGTGGTTGAGCTGATTGGTGATCAGGCCCCAGCCACCGTTCACCTCGCCGACCCGCATGGCATCGGGGACTCGTACGTCGTCGTAGAAGGTTGCCGTGGTGTGGGCCTGGCCGAATGTCTCGAACGGCTGGATGGAGAAACCCGGGTCGGAAGTGTCGACGAGGAACATGGTGATGCCCCGGTGAGCAGGCGCATCCGGGTCGGTACGGGCGGCCAACCAGATGTAGTCGGCGTTGTAGGCCAAACTGGTGTACAACTTCTGTCCATTGACGATCCAATCGTCGCCGTCGCGGACCTCGAAGAGATAGGGGTAGCGGCGGTGGCAGAACACGTGGAAGAAGACCAAGCCTTGCGGCCGCAGCCATCCGTCGATATGCGCGAGGATCTGACGCCAGTTGCGCAGGTGTTCGAACATTTCGATGGAGACGACGCGGTCGAAGCTTTCCGCGGCGGCGGTGAACTCGTTGGCGTCGCAGGTGACGACCTGCACATTGTCCAATCGACGCTCGCGGCAGCGCGCCTCGATATAGCGGCGCTGGCCGTGCGAATTCGAGACGGCGGTGATGCGGGCTTGCGGGTAGCGCTCGGCCATCCACAGGGTCAGCGAACCCCAGCCACAGCCCAGTTCGAGGATGTCCCGGCTGTCGGCGAGCTCGGCTCGTTCGCCGTAGAGGGCCAACATCTGCTCTTCGGCCTGGTCGAGGGTTTCGCCGCTGGTCGGATAGTAGCAGCAGCTGTATTTGCGGCGCTCGCCGAGGATCTGGGAGAAAAAGGTCGGTGGCAACTCGTAGTGCTGGTCGTTGGCTTCCTCGGTGAACAGGGCCACCGCCTCGCGGTCCATCGCGGCGAGGAAATCGCGTTTGGCGCGATGGGCCGCTTCGCTGTTGGGTGGGGTGATCTCGCCGATACGGTGGCGAAGCAGGCGGCGGATGCCGACGCGGATCAGGGCATCGGGGATCAGGCCGCTTTCGGCCAGGCGGATGGCGTTTTTCACGGGCGTTCCTTTCGCGGAAACCAGGGCACGAAGGCACTGGTGCGCCGCTGGTAGGCGCGGTAGTCTTCGCCGCGGCTTCGCAGCGCTTGTTTTTCGGTATAGGGGATGCCGGTGACAAAGAACAGCAGGTAGAGCATCGCCGCAGGTGCGGCCAGGCTGGCCAAACCCCAGACCGAATAGGCGGCCATAGGTACATATGCCCACCAGTGCAGCCACTCAAAGAAGTAGTTGGGATGACGAGAATAGCGCCACAGACCGCTGGCGCAGGTGTGGCCGCGGTTGTGCGGATCGCGGCGGAAGCGGGCGAGCTGGCGGTCGGCCAGGCTTTCGCCTAGGAGCGCGACGGCGAAAATCGCCGCGCCGAGCCCGTCCCATATCGACAGCGGCGATGGATTGTGCGCGACCAGCAGGAAGGGCAGTGCAAAGGCGACCACCAGCAGGGCCTGGACCTGAAAGAACAGGAAGAAATACAGGGGTGCGCGGTCGCCCCAATTGTGGCGCAGCATCTGGTAGCGGCCGTCTTCAGCTGCGGCGCGGATCCTGTCACAGAACAAGTAGAGCGCGAGGCGACAGGACCACAGGCCGCCGAGCAGCCCCGCCAGCAGCCGTCGCTCGGGCAGTCCCGCACCGTGCCAGCAGTAGGCCAGCGCCAGCGCGCCTACCGATCCGGCCCAGGCTACATCGACCAGGCCGGCGTCGCCGGTATGGCGCTGGACTAGCCAGACCAGCGCCATCGGCGCGGAGGCGCCGAGCACGCCCCAGGCGATGGGCTCAAGCGGCGGCAAGGTCGGGCAGGATCGGGGCGCGGCGGTTTTGCGGCCGGGTCAGCAGGATCTGCGCGTCCGATATATAGCGCTCGGTGAATCCGGCCACGCAATAGCAGAAGTAGTAGTCCCACATGCGGATGAACTCTTCGGGCAGGCCGAGCCCTCGCACCTCGTCAATATTGGCCAGGAAGTTATCGCGCCAGGTCGCGAGCGTGCGGGCATAGTGCGGGCCGATATCCTCGAGATGGGCGATGCGCATGTCGGAGGATTGGGCTATCGAGGCCGATATCGCCGCTACTGAGGGCACGCAGGATCCGGGGAAGATGTAGCGCTTGATGAAATCAACCGTGCGGGTGTGGGCGGGAAAGACCCAGTCGCTGATGGTGATCGATTGCAGCAGCATCAGCCCGTCTGGTTTGAGCAGGCGGCCACAGGCGCCGAAGTAGGCGTCGTAGTAATGGTGGCCGACCGCTTCGATCATTTCGATCGAGACCAGTTTGTCGTAGTGGCCTTTGAGGTCGCGATAGTCTTCGAGCACGACTTCGACGCGATCGGCGAGGCCGGCGGCAGCGATGCGCTCGCGGGCCAGTTCGTACTGCTGGCGCGAGATGGTAGTGCTGGTGATGCGACAGCCGTAGTGGCTGGCGGCATGCAGGGCGAAGCCGCCCCAGCCCGTACCGATTTCGAGCAGGTGATCTGAGGGTTTGAGGTCGAGTTTGCGGCAGATGCGCTCGTTTTTGTAGGTCGAAGCCTCGGCCAGACTGGCGTCTTCATGCGGGAAGATCGCGCTCGAATACATCAGGGTCTCATCGAGAAAGAGCCGGAAGAAGTCGTTGCCGAGATCGTAATGGGCGGCGATATTGCGCCGGCTGCCAGCGTGGGTGTTACGGCGCAGGCTGTGGAACAGCCGGTTGAGCGGGCGGCCGAGTCGCGCGCAGCCCTTTTCCATATCCTGGCGCGTATCGCCGTTGCGCACCGCAATGCGGCAGACCGCGATCAGATCGTCCGTGCTCCACTGACCGTCGATATAGGCTTCGGCCGCACCGAGCGATCCGCCCAGGGCCATCGCCCGGTAGAAGCGGGGGTCGTGGACGTGCACGGTCGCCCCCGCCTCGGCAAATTTCATGATCGCCCCACCCGACCTGGAGCAGAAATCAGCCGCGTGGGCACTAAAAACGAGCACTCTCTGATCCTGAGTGATCATTGCCTCACCTCGGGATAGTGCTCCTGCCATTCGGGAAGTGACCCCTCATCCTCAGGGTCGTAGCCGAGCTCTTCTCGAGCGTTCGTCAGGTCCCACTTCTCCTCGGCACCCTTCGACACCCCATAGTAGATGCCGAACCGGATTGACTTCGTTTCGATGCATCGCCAAGTCAACTGGGCACAATCACGGGGACTGAGCCATCTCGATTGCCCCGGCTCGTATCTCTTTCCCGGCTCGTCAAGACCGTTGAAGTTAGCGATCCTCAGGCAAAACACTCGCATCCCGTGTGCATCCGAATAGAAACGTCCCAGAGCTTCTGAAAATGCCTTGCCGGCACCGTAGATACCGTCCGGTCGAACAGGTAACTCTGGCTTCGAAAGTATCCCCTCCTTCTCGTTCAGCCCCGTCACGTGGTTCGTGCTCGCAAACACGACAATCTGGACCCTGTTGAGCCGGCAGGCTTCATAGATGTTGTAGCAGGACTTCATATCCACATCGAAGGTGAGCCGTGCGAGCGAGGCCTGGGTGGCCCCACGTGTTCGGTTGAATATCGCACAATGGGCGACAGCGTCGACCCCTCGCGTTGCTTCCAACACGCTTTCGAAGTCGGAAACATCACCGATCACAACCTCTTCCGTGTCATCAATGTCTTCAGGGACCGTATGGTGCAGCAGCAGACGAAGGTCGTACCGATCCTTCAGGTGCCTACGAAGAGCACCACCGACCTTGCCGGCGGCACCCGTAATCAGTAATCTCTTACGCTGAGCCATTGAACTCCTCTTTTCAGCCAGTGAAGGGAATGCATGTCCAGATCAGAAATAGACCCGAACTGGATCGTCGATCTCGCTCGACGCGCCGGTGAAATCGCAGCCACATTCTTCGGGAAGACAACCGGCCAACTCAAGGCGGACAAGTCTTGGGTAACGGAAGCCGACCTGGCGGTGGAACTATACCTAAGGGCTGCCATTGAGGAAAAGCGTCCCCAAGATGAGATCATCGGCGAGGAAGGCGAAAAGGAAATCGATCCCTCAGCAGAGTTTGTCTGGGCGCTGGACCCGATAGACGGCACACGCGTCTTCAACCACGGGCTCCCAGTCTGGGGCGTCTCGATCGGAGTCCTCTGTAACGACGAACCCGTTCTCGGAGCCTTTGTCGCACCGGCACTCGGAGACCTGTATCACACAGACGGAGATCAGGCCTACCTGAACGGCGAACCGTTGACAATACCCGAACCCGTGATTGACGAGAATGCTCTGTTCCTGGTCAGCGAGGACGCCTACAAGAATCGGGTTATCGACTATCCGGGCAAGGTGCTCAGTCTCGGTTCTGCCGCTGCGCACCTATGCTACGTAGCGAAAGGCAGCGCCGTCGGTGCCATGGACACGGCAGGTGTGTGGGACTATGCCGGGGGGGCTGCCATCCTAAGATCTCAAGGCATACAGTGTCGCCATACCTCCGGCGATGCGGTAGACTTTGCGTCGCTATACGATGGTCGCCAGGTCGAGATCCCGACACTGATCGCACCAGAGAGCTGCTTCGAGGTCCTACGTCGGGCGGTAACCTAAGCGAGAATTTACCGAACGGAACATTTTGTCTGCGTCTTTATTTACGTATCACCGACCGAGTACTCTTAAGACGCGCCTGACAGGGCGTCCGGATTCCGGTCGCACGGCGCCGTGCCCCCCGCGCCTTCAACCTCTCGCCACTCTATAGGGGGTTACGGGCGAAATAGCCGCATCCGATGCGGCCCCCGTAGAGTGGACACCTCGCTTAGGCAACCTGG
>CAJWOB010000082.1 GCA_913043885.1 uncultured Spirochaetaceae bacterium
CTGTCTCGCCACCACCGATCTCAACCCAGATCTTGTACCAGTCTTCGTCCCAATTCTCGTGGAGGGCGTGATACTGGGTTTCTCCGTTATACAAGTCGGTCGCATCATCCATCGAGTCGTCTGGCTCGTAGTCGTCGTATCCAACGCTCGGAGACCAATAGTAGAACGCAGATATTTGATACTCACCGACACAACATTCGCCCTGAGATCGCATCTCTACGTAATAGCTATCATTTTCTTCGATCTCAAACTTATGAAGGGTGCGGATACTGCCCTGTTCTGAAAAAGCGAGCTGGAGGTGTTTCTCGCTACTCTTACCGGATCGATTTTCAATCGGATAAATTTCGTTCCCATGGGAATCATATAGCCACATTTCCGTGGCGAATTCGGCGTATGTCTCTATCTCTACAGTGGCTATCTCGCCATCACCGACCTCAACGAAGATGTTGTACCAGTCGAAATCGTCATAATCGTGGAAGTTGTGCCACTGGGAGTTGTCTGACCCGTGGTCCAGATAAGTGGCATCATCGCGGCCGTTGTCTGGCTCGTAGTCGTCTTCCTCAGGAGTAGCATCTGCAAACTGCATCATGATGCTGTATGAGCCGACTTGGGCGTCTTTCGCTGTTATTCGTACAAAGTAGCGACCAGCATCAAGAGCCCAGGTGTAGTTTATGGTTACGTGTCCATACTCTTCATCGTACCAGTCTTCCCGTTCCGCCGGCAGAGGTTCTCCACTGGCGTCTTCTACGTGTATTTCGGTGGCTATATCCCCCAGTAGCGTGTAGATATAGAAGGAACCTATCGGTGCATCGAAATCGACGAAGTACCAGTCCTGGTCGCCTGGAGTGAGCGTGTGAGGCTCAGCATCTTGTTCGGGGTTGCCGGTGGGCATCGGCGGCAGGGGACGGGCTTGTTCCCGCGAATTGTCTGGCTCGTAGCGGTCGTCTTCAACTTCGTCAGAGTCTTCGTCTACGTCCGCTGACCATTGGGCATACAATACGACGTTGACAGCTGCCATCCTGATGATGCTGCCGTCGCTGTATGAGGTGCCGTCGCCGTTAGCAGCTGTATTCCATCCCGCAAAACTGTATCCGCTGCGACTGAGACCACCGGTGTTGCCCTGTACGGTGACGGTGTCCCCCTCCTGATACTCAGCACCATCAACCGGGACATTTCCAGAATCTGCTCCGTTTGCGGTATAAGTGACGGTGTAGGTCTCACACAGATCTGCAATACCTATGTCACACAGTAATTCTGGACATCCAGAGAGGCCGACCACGCAGACCAAAAAGAGACCGAGTGTCTTGGGGAGTCTATCGAGAAGGAAGGTTCTAACCGTTGCTCTTGGGTCGCTCACGCGTCACCTCCGAATCGTTACAAACGTGATGGGATCTAACGTCTGTCGGTAACTATATCTCAACCAGGACGGATGTCAGCAGAAAATCCTGACGCAGTCCTCACTCGTGTCTCACCACGGGACACTGACGGGGACAACGAACGCCCTTCCTCTGATCCTGCCGGCGACAGTTCGATAGTCACCACAAGTCTCACTTAGTTATCCATGCGTTACTATCGATAAATGTTCAAAGTGAACATCAGCCATTCTCGGGGTCGCCTCGTTCTCCGCCATACAAGGCGCGGATCGCGGCGCGCTGCTCACGCAACTCCTGCTCACGTCCAGCAGCCATCATAGCCGCCACCGGCTGATCTGGCGAAGCGATGATCGTGTTCTGTCGCCAGCCACTCCGGTATAGCTTGGCAGCGGACTTGATGGCTCGGTGGAGGGTCCGCAGCGACGGAGCTTCCAGCCGCGGGAGTTGGGCAGAGCCTGGCGCGTCGCAAGCTTGGCGCAGGGCGTTATCGACCGCTTCAACAGTCGGACCCGCGTAGCGAACCTCGATTTCGAACCACGAACTGCCCGGACACTTGGCGCCGGAGTCCCAAAGCACGAAACACACCTCCCTAGTCACATAGCGAACCTCGACGCGAGCAGGCTTTCGACGCTCCTGGTCCAACGAGTAGTACCTGTGGGCGCCGAAAGCGGCACGCTCGTCACGTGGCGCGCTGGCCGCCCTACCCTTGCGATGTGCCGCCATTGCGGCCGCCAGTTCCGCTGCTGCCGCTCGTATAGGACGCCGCGTCTTCCAATAGCTCACTGGCACTGACCCGGCCGGGTCTCCCAACCTTGACCATCTTCCCTATGGATGCAGCGACTTTCTCCAGACTCGCGGCATGCCTCTCCAGCTGGCGGGGGTAGACCGTCTCGAAGTGGAGCGTTTGCCAAGCGGAATTGGCGACCCAACGGTCGAGCGAGTTGGTGAGCTCGCTACGCTTCGCGTCGGGTATCGTGGTGCGTGAGAGTCGCTCTATTGCCTCGTAATCGACGTCACCGGCGGCGACAAACCGAAGCGGTCGGTCAGCCGGCATCCAGCATCGCCGCCTGCGCCTTGAGCACGTCGCTGTAGTCGTCGCGGTGGAAGTGGCTGCCATAGTGAAGGACCATCGCGTCTGTGCGGTGACCCGTCACTGACTTTACGAGACCGTCCGGCACGCCTCGTGCACGCAGCTGTGTGGTCAGCCCGTGGCGCCAGCTGTGATACGAAATCGAGCGCGCGCGCCTCTCTTCCTCGTCGATGCCAATCTTTTCCAGAGCGAGGTAGAGCCGACTCAAGACGACCTTGTGCCCGAGCGGCTTTTCTCGATCGGTGCCGTGAAAGATCAGATCCACCGGCTCATCGAAGGGCGACATCTCAAGCGCCCGCTGGATGACGCCGACCGCTGTCTTAGGCAACGGAACGACACGATCGCTGTCCGACTTTGGCGGTCCCCATCCGTGCTGGCGCCTCCAAGCGCGGCGTACTACGGCATGGTCCGCGAAGATGTCCTCGCGACGGAGGCCAAGAGCCTCGCCAAGCCTCAGACCGGACGCCGCTCCGACCATGTTGAGCGCGCGGTGTCGGTGATCATCACCCCACACTCTCCTCGTCGCCTTATCGTCGAAGAGGGCGCGCACCTCATCAAGAGTCATGACTCCCCGTGCGCTGGGGCGTTCCGCGAGCTTCCCGATCCCAGCTGCCGGGTTCCTCGCAGCGAAGCCCCGCTGTACTGCCTCGGCGAGCATGACCGAGAGCACGCGTGTGGCGAGGTTGATCGTACGCGGCGAGAGTCGACCCTCCTCGAAGAGCGAGAGCCGCCATGTCTCGACATCGGTAGGAGTGATCGATGCGACACGATGCTGGCCGAACGCCGGAAGGACGTGGCGTTCGAGGTTAGTGCGCATCGTGGCGAGGTAGCCCGGAGACAGAGTGAAGCCACGCGCACGCCGGGAGCGAACGTACGGACTCTCGTTGGCCCACCAGCCATCGGCGAATGTGCCAAAGGTGAGCGACCGCTTCGTAACGACGATCCCCTCACGCAATTGCCGGTTAGCCCACGCCTCCGCCTTTCGGCGGTCAGTGCAGCCAGTGGAAACGGCGGTGAGGTATTTTTCATCCTCACCTCGGAATCGACAGTAGTAGATGGCCCGACCGCCCTTAGTAGCGCGTCGGTAGAGTGCGTAGTCGCGCTTGAATCTTCCCATGATGCCCTCTTCAGGGTCACACTCAGGGTCACAGTGCCGCGTTTCAATAGGGATAGGCGGCGTAAGTCGTGCTGCGGAAAGGACTTGAACCTTCACGGCCTAAACGGCCACTAGCCCCTCAAGCTAGCGTGTCTACCAATTCCACCACCGCAGCGGGGTTCCGGTGCCCGGCCTGGGCGACCACTGCCGGCTGCCGCACCATACGCATCGCCTTCAGGCGCTGTCAAACTCGGCCACTTGCCACGTTGCCAGCCGACTCGGTAGCTTGGCTGCTTCCACAGGCACAGCACACATGGTTCAGCAACTTGAGCATCTTGCAGGCAGGTCCCTGCTCACCCTGTCCGACTTTCGATCGGACGAGATTCGCGCCCTCCTCACCCTCGCCCATCAGGCCCGTGCCGACCGGCACGCCGGCATCACCCATCAGCGCTTCGTAGGCAAGTCGCTGGCGATGCTCTACGAAAAGCGTTCGACCCGTACCCGCAGCGCGTTCGAGACCGCCTTCGGCGAGGAGGGCGGCCACGCGGTGTTCATGACGCCGGAGGACATCCACCTCGGCGCCAAGGAATCGCTGGCGGACACTGCGCGTGTGCTCGGCAGGATGTTCGACGCTATTCAGTTTCGGGGCTTCGAGCAGGAGACGGCCGAGGAACTGGCTCGTCATTCCGGCGTGCCGGTCTACAACGGCCTCACCGACAGTCGCCACCCCACCCAGGTGTTGGCCGACCTGATGACGTTGGAGACGCACTTCGAACGATTGGAGGGGCTGACCCTCGCCTACGTCGGCGACAGCCGCAACAACATCGCCAGCTCGCTGATGATCGGCTGCGCGCTGATGGGGGTGAACTACATCAGCGTCGGGCCAGCGGAGCTGGCCCCGGATCCGGCTCTCCTGGCTCGCTGTCAGGCGGATGCCGCCGCGGTCGGCAGTACCGTGGGCGCCGCCACCGACCTATCCAACGTCCGCGGAGCGGACGCCGTCTACACTGACGTGTGGGTATCCATGGGGGAGGAGGCAGAGGAGGCGGCGCGCCTCGATCTCCTCGGCCCCTACCAGGTGGATGCGGCGCTGCTGCGCGGCACCGGGAACCCAGACACCATCTTCATGCACGACTTGCCCGCGGTGAAGGGCAATGAGGTTACCGAGGAGGTGTTCGAGGGCGATGCATCGCTGGTCTGGGAGCAGGCGGAGAACCGAAAGCACACTGCCAAGGCGCTGATGCTGGCCACTCTCGGAGCCGGCTGAACCGCAAATGCTTGCACCTCTCGCCCGAACCCCTATGATAGCCTTGTGGCGATGAATAGCTTGGCGACCCGTCGCTTGCGACGGCGGACCGTGCGCGGCGGTGCGGTGGTGGCCGCGATCCTGCTACTGGCACCGAGCCTTGCCGTCGGGCAGCGCGAGGATCGCCCCGAGTCGATCGTGGTCAAGTCCAAGCGGATCGAGAAGATCCTCGGTCACCGTCTCGGCTATCAGGTCTTCTACCTGAAGGCTGATCAGAGCCTGGCATCCTTCTATGCACCGCATCGCTGGTTCAACACCTCCGGTGGCGCTGGCGAGATGATCCGCGGCGACGGGCCCGAGTATCCCTACTTCCAGGTCTACTACGTGGACGGCGAGGTCGATCTGGTTCGCCTCTTCGTCCGGCGCAGCCGACGGCATCTCTCGTGGGGATCCCTTCGCGGCGACGATGCCGCCATCGAGCCTCAGTTCGACGTCGATCGGCCGAACATCGAGTTCTAACTCCCGCCTGCGCGTGTGACCGTTCTCCAGCGCGCCCAACAGGCGCTCCGCGACGAGGGGCGTGACGGCTGGCTAGTCTACAACGTCTATCACCGTGACCACGTGGCCGACCGTCTGTTCGGCGTGTCTGAGGGCTCGCGCAACACCCGACCGTGGCTGGGATGGATCCCCGCCAACGGGGAGCCGCAAGGGCTGGTGCACGGCATCGAGGCGGGTGCGCTGGGTAGTGGGCTGCCGATACGCACCTACACCGGCGCCAGTGAGCTCGCGGCGGCGGTCGCCACGTGGCTGGGCGAGGTTTCCAGCTACGCCCTCAACTACAGCGCGATACCTCCGCTCTCGGTAATCGACCACGCCACCGTCGAGTGGCTGCGGCGGCTTGCGCCGCGCGCCAGCCAGCACTCGGCCGACACGCTGGTGCAGCGCACGCTGGCCAGCCTCGACGACGCCGCGATCGCCTCGCACCGAGCGGCGGCCGACCATCTCTATCAAATCGTCGAGGCAGTGTGGCGACAGCTCGGTGAGCGGCTGGCCAGTGGCACCGCTGCCGGCGAAGGGGATGTGCAGCGATGGATTCTCGATGCCCTCGATGAGCGCAGCTTGGCCACCGACCATGCCCCCATCGTGGCGGTGGGTGAGCACACCTCCGACCCCCACTACGAGCCCGTCGGAGAGGGCGCGGCGATTCGCTCCGACCAGGTACTCCAGCTCGACCTGTGGGCGAAAGAGCGCCACGACGACGCGGTGTATGCCGACATCTCGTGGGTGGGCTTCACCGGCACCCAGCCGCCGCCGGAGGTGCGCTCGGCGTTCGACGCCGTCGTCGCGGCCCGAGACGAGGTGGTCGCCGCCGCCGCCGCTGCGCTGGCGGGCGGCCGCCGCCCGTCGGGTGCGGAGCTGGATGCATGTGCCCGCGTAACGGTCAGCGACCGTGGGCTGGGCGGCCATCTGCGCCACCGCACCGGACACGCCATCGACCGACTTCTGCACGGGATAGGCGTCAATCTGGACGGCTATGAGTTCCCCGACGACCGCACCCTGCTGGACGGATCCTGCTTCTCGATCGAACCAGGGGTGTACGGCGTCCCGCTCGCGCAGGGCGGCACGTTTGGCGTTCGTACCGAGATCGACGCCTACGTTGCCGGCGGCAGCTTGGTGGTTTCGGGCGGGCATCGTCAGTCGGAGCCGCTCATCCTGTGACCGACATCGCGATCCCCAACGACGTCGCCGAGTTCCTGACCACCGGCCACAGCTTCGTCGTCGTCGGCCACGAGGAGCCGGACGGCGACTGTGTGGCCTCGCAACTCGCCCTGGCCAGCTACCTGCGGCGCCGCGGCGCGAGCAGCTACCTGTGCTCGGTGGGGCCCTTCAATCGACCGGAGATCGCCGAGTATGGCGACCAGTTCAGCGCGACCATCCCGCAGCAAGCGTTGGACGAGAAGGCGGCGGCGGTCGTGCTCGATTGCTCCACCTCCGAGCGTACCGGCGCCCTCGGTGGCGCAATCGCGTCATTACCGACGCTGGTAATCGACCACCACTCGTCCGGCTCGGCGTTCGGCGATCTCCGCTTCGTCCGGCCCGAAGCGCCGTCGACGGCGCTCTTGGTGCAGCTGATCATCGAGCGGGAAGATCGCCTGACCGCCAGCGAAGCGCGACTGCTGATGTTCGGCATGTGTACCGACACCGGCTTCTTCCGTCATCTCGACGACACGTCGGCGGCGGTGTTCGCCGCCACGTCACGGCTGGTAGCTGCCGGCGCCAATCCGCGCGCCACCTACGAGCGAATCTACGGCAACCGCAGCTTCGAGCGTCGCAAGCTCCTCGGGAGACAACTCGAACGCGCGGAATGGCTCGCACCCGGGGTCCTCTACACCCACCAGACGGTGGCTGACCTCGACGCACTGCCGGAGCCGGCGCGTGGCGACGACGACCTCTATATGCTGCTGCGCGCCGTTGCCGGCGCCGAGGTGGTGGCGTTCGCCCGAGAGGAGCGAAGCGGTGGCTGTTCCGTGAGCCTGCGCTCCTCGGAGTCCGTCGACGTCGGTGCGATTGCGCTGCAGCTGGGTGGTGGAGGCCACCGCCAGGCAGCTGGGTTCAGCTGGTCGGGCTCGCTGGCCGCGATTCGGTCCGAGCTCGGCCAGCGACTGCCCGCGGCGGTTCCGATCGCAGCCGCACCCGGACCACTCGACTCGAGCAGCGCCCCCGGCTGACCCGCCACCGCACCGGCGGTACCGGCCAATACGGGCGGCGTTATGTAAACCAGCGTAAATCCCCCCACCAGCGCTGCCGCCCTATCGTCAGCTGGACGTGGTTGCCTGGCACGCCTCTTGCGTAGCGGTCGCATGACCGTTCACCAAGTGGATCGCCCCTCCTTCGCCCTTACCGACCGTGTGCTCGCACACCAGCGCACTGGCTCGTGTGCCGCCGCGCTACTCCGAGAGATCTCCATTTACGTGTATCAATACCCGCGGCGCAAGTATCCATCCCTGGATGAGGACGCTGGCGGCGAGTTCTTCCTCTTTGTCGAGTCGAAGCTCCCTCGCCTGCTTGCCCGCTTCCGCGACTGCGGTAAACCGTTCGAACACTACCTGAATTCAGTTCTCAGCTGGCAGCTGAAGTCCTTCCTCCTCCGCCGCCAGCACAGCGAGATGGCATGGCGGCTGGGGGTGTCCTGCCCGCGATGGTGCGACGCCGCCAGCGGCTACTCCGATGGCGTCGACTGGGTGGAACAGGACGACTGCGCGGAACGCGGCCTCCGTGGGGAACACGCTCGCTCCCCGCAACATGCCGGGTCAGGCGAGGGCGCGACCGGCGCCCCCATCGTTGCTCTGCCGCACCCGCCGGCAGCCGGCTTGCCGACCGATGCAGATGCTTGGCGGCTGCTGTTCGCCCTGCTGAAGGCAAGCGACCGGCTCCCGCCGGCTGCAACGGCCGCAGCTCTCGAGCAGATCCAGTGCAGCAAGCTCTGGTTCGATCAGGTGGTGCAACGCCTGAGTGACATGCGTGCCAGCGCGCAGGCACGCCTGGAGAAACTGCGAAAACGCCGCAATCGAGCGTTTGCGTCGCTGGCAATGGCCGAGGAGGCGCTCCGGACTGAGCACACGCCCTCCCGTTACGAGCAACTGCGGGCGCGCATCAGCAGGCTCCGCACCACCTTGAAAACCGCCCAGGAGGAGATGGCGAAGGTCCGCCTGGCCCCGACCAACCGCGAGATTGCCGCCGCACTCGGAATCCCCAAGGGCACCGTCGACACCGGGCTGTTCTGGTTGAAGCGCCAGAGCAGCCGCCGCTACGCTGCGCTCGGTGCGCCTGATCCTGGCCAGCGGCAACCAGCATAAGGTCGCGGAGTTCCGGCGCCTGCTCGCCGCCGCCGCGCCCGCGGTCGAGCTACTCTCGGTAACGGACGTCGGCGCCCGGATCTCCTTTGACGAGGGCGACGACAGCTACCTCAGCAACGCCATGGGCAAAGCGACGAGTGTCTACCAGGCGGTTCGCCAGCCGGTGATCGCCGACGACTCCGGGCTAGAGGTGGACGCCCTCGGTGGCGCGCCGGGCGTCCTGTCTGCCCGGTACGGCCCGC
>CAJWOB010000083.1 GCA_913043885.1 uncultured Spirochaetaceae bacterium
AGCCGGAGCCGGAGCCGGATCATCTGACACTGCCCCCGTCCCGTCGGCGGCAACGAGAGTACAGCCGAAACCGATCAGGCCTCCGCCGATGGGGAAGCTCCTGGCGAGACCACCCCCGAACCGCCGCCAACCACCGGCGAGGCGCACCCCAGCGAGGACGGCGCGGCGCCCACCGAAGCGCC
This sequence comes from uncultured Spirochaetaceae bacterium, assembly GCA_913043885.1. Taxonomy (GTDB): domain Bacteria; phylum Spirochaetota; class Spirochaetia; order SZUA-6; family Bin103; genus Bin103. The sequence continues at coordinate 183 of CAJWOB010000083.1, forward strand.
AGCGACGCCACAGGAGCCCCCCGCTCCACCGGCCCAGGAGGGGCCGGTCGTGGTGCCCCCGCAGGTTCTGGAGGTTCCCCAGGCAAACTACCCGGAGGAGGCCCTGGAGAAGGGCCTGGAGGCCGCGGTGGGGCTGGCGCTCACCATCCAGGCTGACGGAACGGTCACCGACGTGGAGGTGGTCTCTCCGGCGGGAATGGGCTTTGACGAGGCCGCCGTGGAGGCCGTGGGTCGTATGCGCTGTCTGCCTGCGACGGTGGATGGAGAGCCCACGCCGGTCCGGATCACCTACACCTATCGCTTCGAGCTGGAAGAGAAGCCAGCGCCCCCTCCGCCGGAGCCGATTCTGTTGGCGGAGGGGGACATCCTGGAGCGGGGAACCCGAAAGAAGATGGCGGCGGTGGCCGTCGCTCCGTCCCGGAGCGCCTCGAGGATGGCCCGATGGTCCGGGTCCGTGGGGTCCATCGCCGCCCGCCGGGCGTAGGGCCGCGGCTCCGACCACTCCACCAGCGCGAGGAGGACCACCGGGGTGTTCTCGATGGCGATGTACTGGGGCAGGAGCTCCACGTCGCCGCGGAAGGCTTCTTCGTGGTGCTCGCCGAGCCGCACGAAGAGCCAGGGGCCGTCGGCCATGGTGGCCATCATCTGGATCGAGGGGTCCTCGAAGAACCCAGCCGGCGGCGTCGCCGGGGTGGGGATCCGCTTCTCCGCGTGGGAGGGCCCGTCGTCCATGCGCAGCTCGCTGCGGATCGGAGGCAGCGAGACCGACGCCCAGGCTCGCACCCACTCGCGCTGGCCGGACGGCTCCAGCCGCTGGGTGTTGGTCGACGCCACCCTGCCGGCGGGACTGGCACCACCGGTGGACGGCGTCGTGGTCCTGCAGGCTGGCGATGCCGACGGTGAGGCCGCAAATGGGCTGCAGTGCGACGCGTCAGCTGAAGGCGTGACGGTGACCGGTCCGCTGCTGCGCGTGGCGGTAACCTCCAGTGGACCGCTCCCGCTGTCGCTCGAGCGACGCGTCGGCAGCGGCGATGGCGGTGGCTGGCAGCGAGTGCTCACCGAGGGCGGCGGGCTGCACGGCGCGCTCGGCAACGGCCTGGAGATCCACGCGACGCGCCCGCAGGACATTGCGCTCGAGGAGTCGGGCGCCGAGCGCGCGGTCATTCGCTACGACCTGCCCGCCGTCGACGACCACGGCGTGGAGCATCTGCGCAGCCGCGTACGCATCCACGTCTATGCCGATCAGCCCTTCGTGCGCCTGGTGCACCGGACGGTGGTGGTCAGCCCGGTGTTGGCCGCCGCCATCGGCGACCCCGACGCCCAGGCGTCGGACGCCCAGTCGACCCGCGACGAGTCGCCCCACCCCCACGCGGCATCGGCCGTGGTGGAAGGGCCCGGCGAGGCCGCGTCCCTCCTGCTGCTCGACCGGCTACACCTCGACCTGCCGTTTAGCGACGCCAGCACTGTCCGGATCGCCGGCTCCGACGCAGCGGCAGATGCGGCCGCAGGGTGGCGACTCGTCCACGAGCACGAGCTGGCGCATGAGGTGAGCGGCGAAGGGGGGCAGGAGACCCGCGACGGTCGTGCCGACGGCCACATCGTCGTAGGTTCGGACGCGGCCCCATCACGACGACTGGCGGTCGGAATCCGCCAGTTCTGGCAGACCTATCCCAAGGCGCTGTCGGTCGACGGCGACGGCGTGCGGGTGGAGCTTTTCCCGAAGCAGAGCGGCGACCCTCTGCATGAGGAGGAGAAGGAGCAGCACCGGCTCTACTTCTGGTGCGACCGGGAACGGCGCCAGTACAAGCTGAAGGTCGGTACCGCCTTTACCACCGAGCTGCTGCTCGGGGTGCCCGACAAGGACGACCACCCGACCGCGGCCGACGCCTGGTTTCGGTGGATGGAGGCGCCGCCGCGGATGCGCCCCACGCTCTCCTATCTGAACGGGACGCACGCGCTAATGGGGATCGGCGCCAAGGGACCCTCGCTCGACCCGATCTACGAGGGCAAGCTCGACCTCGCGGTGGACGAGCGGCTGACCGCCGCCGATCGGCAGCGGCTGTACGGCTACATGAACTTCGGCGACACCTACTCGGGCGACGAGGCGATAACCGGCACCTGGGACAACAACGAGTACGACGGGCCGTTTTGCTTCTATGTCGAGTTCCTCCGCGGCGGCAACCCCGGCTGGTTCGAGCTCGCCGAGCAGGCGGCACGGCATCTCGCCGACATCGACACCGTCAACCACTCGCCGCAGAGCGCCGATGTCGGTGGCCAGTACATGCACATCCCCGGCCACATGGGCGGCTACCACCCGCCCTACTTCCGCTTCAAGCTGGCCGGCTCGAGGCAGATTCCCTCCCACATGTGGGTGGAGGGATCGGTGCTCCACTACCTGCTGACCGGCGACGAGTCGGTGCGCGAGACGCTAGCGCTCACCGGCGAGTGGCTGACCCGGGGGCTGCTGTATTTCGATCTGAAGAACTCCCGCGAGAGCGGCTGGCGGTTGATCCACCTGTGCGGTCTGTTGCTGATGGACGACGATCAGCGAATCCTCAACGCCGCCCGCGTCCTGGTCGAGAAGGTCCTGGAGAAGCAGCTGCCGACCGGTGGCTGGGAGCGACCGCTCACCGAGTCGCACTGTTCGTGCCCAGTGCCGCGCCACTACGGCGAGGCTGGCTTCATGATCGGCATTCTGATGGCCGGATTGCGCCGCTACTACGCAGTCGAGCGAGACCAGCGGGTGGCCGACGCGATCGTCGGCGGGGCACGGTGGCTGTTGGACAACACCTACGTACCGGAGGTGGGCCACTTCCGCTACACCAACTGCCCCACCCGTTCCCCCGAGGCGGATCCTGCGCAGGTGTTGCAGATCATCGAAGGGTTGGTCGAGGCGTGCGCCCTCGCGCCGGACCCGGAGCTTCGCGCCATCATCGAGCGCAACATGGGAGCGATAAGCGACACCAATGTCACCTGCCTCGAGATCCGCTATGTGCCGACGATGTTCCATCGGTTGGCCGAGCTGGGGGCCGCGGAGACCAGCACTCCCGAATCGGCTTGACGAACCAGGTCGACCTATCTATGTTCGCAGGGTTGTCCGCGTAACGAGCGTGTTCAACAAGCGGCGCTGCTCGGGATTGCCCGCGTATCGCCGCCACCCTCCTGCGCTTTGCGCGGGCAGGGCGCGGGCTAGCGCGTCGCGTGGTGCCTGCAATAATGAAAGGAGGATCTTGTGAAGAGACTTCTTACGTTTCTCTTTATGGGTTCGTTGCTGATAGCCAGTGGCCTCGCCTTTGCGGGCGGTGATTCCGATAGCGGCAGCGCCGACGGCCCGATGGAGATCAGCTGGCTAGGCATCGGTGGTGCGCCAGTTCTGATCGACGATGGACCGATTCAGGGCGCGCTGGAAGAGAAGTTCAACGTGAACTTCACCAACTTCCCGCAGGATGCACGACCGATCGAGGTCATCGACCTGATGATCGCCTCGGGCGAGCACCCCGACGCGATGTACAGCTGGACCAACCACGATCAGTGGTATGCCGCGGGCGCCTACCGCAGCATCCCGCAGTCGACGGTACGCGAGCATGCACCGCTTCTGGCGGGCGTACTCGACGAGATCGGTCCGGCAGCATGGTTGTTCACCGGCGTTCCGGGAACCGGCGGCGAGGAGCTGCAGGGCATTCCGCGACAGTGGGCGCATCAGGCAGGCGCGCAGGCGCAGCCGACCATCCGTCTGGACTGGTTCGAGGACGTGGGCATGGCGACGCAGATGGGCTTCGATCCCAACAAGACGCCGAGCCCCACCAGCCCCGAGGGCTTGCAGGACGTCAACCCGCTCGTGCCGGGTCGCTTCTTCCAGAACTACGCAGTGGTCAACATCGACGACCTGGAAGAGGGCCTCGAGCGCATCATCGCCGCGGATCCCGCAGGCGGTGGCCGTACCATCGGCATGACCGCGTGGAACCGCGACGGTCGTCCTTGTTACTGGCAGGGCTGGGGCATCGTGTGTCAGGCCTACTCGGTATCCGCCGAGTCGCGCTGGATCCACGGCAACGCCGACGGCAACGCTGTGCCGTTCCATATCTTCGACAACGTCCTGACCTCGGTCGAGACGCTGCAGCGCTTCTGGTCGAAGGGCCTTCTCGATCCCGAGACGCCTACCGTCGACAACGCCACCGCCCGCGCCAAGCAGGCGACTGGCTTCGTCGCGATCTGGAACCTGCACAATGTGACGTGTATGAACGAGGAGAACATGGAGTCCGGCGGTGGCTGGACCTGTGACGCCGCTCGCGCCAACCCCGAGTCCAGGTGGGCGAAGTTCCTCGGTGTCTCCGCACCCGACGGCACCTGGGGTCAGCGCCACGAGAACCCGTCGCTGCCGATGTCGCCTCCTGGTGAGTGGTTCGTCGTCAAGCACGACGTCGACGACAACAAGCTGGCGCGCATCCTGCAGATCTACGACTACACGGCCTTTAACTGCGAGGGCCAGCTGCTAACCGAGTACGGCGTCGAGGGCACGCACTACACCAAGGAAGGCAGCGACTCGATCTGTAACGGGTCGGAATACGTCAAGGGTAACGCCCGCGCAGTGCGCACCCAGCTGGCGGCGGACATGCTCGCCACCGAGAACACGGTTGGCTTCAGCTACTACCGCCACCACGCCTGGGCACCGCGCAACTACGGATACCTGGCACCGAACCCGAGCTGGCCGGTAGCCGAGGCGCAGGAGTTCAACCAGTGCATAGCACCGGGCGGCGCCTGTACCGGCAACCTGATCCAGATGTACGCCGAGGACGTCTTCAAGGAGACCGACTACGACCAGCTGGTGTCTCAGTTCTGGGGCGGCCTCCAGGCCATCCACGGCGAGTGGTTCTACTCGACCATGGTCTCGGACACGCCTGCCGCGCAGACGTGGGACGCCTACCTCCGACAGTACAAGGCTGCTGGTGGACAGCGGCTGATCGACGAGCTCGCCAAGCTGCAGTACACCGCAGCTGACCTGCGAGCCGGTCGCGTCAGTCAGAACGCAAGCGGCCAGTACGTGGCCAACTAGGGGCTCTCGCCCTTAGTCGAGGACGGGCGGCTCTGCCGCCCTTCTGTGAGAGGCGGCTCTTCGGAGCCGCCTCTTTTTTTTCCCTGCGGCCCGCGCGGCGCGTCGGACGGCGGCAGCGAACCTTGTTGCGCCCTCTGCGCTGCGGGATACTCACCCGTGTTGGCAAGCCCGCAGAGCACCGCCTCCATAGCCCGAGCGGACGCCCAGGCGACGCGGCGTGTCATCAGACGTCAGCTGTGGGCGCGCGCCGTGCGGATGCGGGACTTCTACCTGCTGCTGTCGACCGCCTTGGTCCTCCTATTCGTGTTCAAGTACATCCCGATGTACGGGGTGTTGATCGCGTTCAAGGAGTACAACATCGTCGACGGCATATTGCGCAGCCCCTGGACCCTGAAATGGTTTGAGTGGCTGTTTACCGACGTGTTCTTCCTGCGCGCGCTGCGCAACACGGTTATTCTCAGCGCCCTCAAGATTCTGTTCCTGTTCCCGGCGCCGATTATCTTCGCGCTGCTCCTCAACGAAGTGCGCGGCACGGGCTACAAGCGCACCATCCAGTCGATCAGCTACCTGCCCCACTTCATGTCCTGGGTGGTGCTCGGCGGCATCTTCCGGGAGATCCTCTCCATGCAGCGGGGCGCCTTCCCGGCCTTGATGGAGCTGCTCGGTCTGGAGCCGCTCAACGTGTTGATCACCCCCGGCGCCTTCCGTGGGCTGCTGATCATCACCGGAGCGTGGCAGGGCATCGGCTGGGGGTCGATCGTCTATCTGGCAGCGGTGACCGCCATCGATCCAGAGCTCTACGAGAGCGGCGCCGTGGATGGCGCCAACCGATGGCAGATGGCCATCTACATCACCATTCCGGCGCTGCTGCCGATCGCGACCATCCTGTTCCTGCTCCAGTTGGGCAACATGCTGGAGAACGGCATCGATCAGGTGCTCATCTTCTACAATGACGTGCTCGCCGAGACGGCAGACATTATCGAGACCCTTGTCTATCGAAGTGGCATTCTCAGCGCCCGCTACTCCTACGCCACCGCGGCACAGTTGTTCCAGAACGGGGTCGGCATCGCACTGCTGTTGGGCGCCAACGCCGTGGTGCGCCGCTACAACGAGTACGGGGTGCTATGACCGCGATCGCTGACAGGTTGACCGCGCCGCCGCGAGCGCTCTACTGTCCGGCGGCGGTTCCCGAGGAGGCCGTGTGGCAGACACACCGGTAACGACGACGACGCAAACGGAAGCGAAGGATCTGGCGCAGCAGTACAAGAAGGTATTGAGGCGGCAGACCATAGCGCGGGCGATCCGGATGCGGGACTTCTACGTCCTGCTGGCGACGGCGTTGGGACTGTTGTTCGTGTTCAAGTACATCCCGATGTACGGGGTGACCATCGCCTTCAAGGAATACAACATCGTCCGCGGCATCCTCGGCTCGCCGTGGACGCTGAAGTGGTTCGACTGGGTATTCCAGGATCCGTTCTTCTTCCGGGTGCTGCGCAACACCGTCATCCTGGCGTTCCTGCGCATCATCTTCTCGTTCCCGGCGCCGATCATTCTGGCGCTGCTACTCAACGAGATTCGCTCGGCCCCCTACAAGCGCACCATTCAGTCGATCAGCTACCTGCCCCACTTCATGTCCTGGGTGGTGCTGGGCGGCATCATCAAGGAGCTGCTGTCGATGCAGCGCGGTGCCATCCCCTTCATCATGACCCAGCTGGGGATGGAGCCGATCAACTTCCTGACCGATATACAGATGTTCCGAGGCCTGATCGTGGTAACCGGCATCTGGCAGGGGGTCGGCTGGGGCACCATCGTCTACCTGGCGGCGCTGGCCGGTGTCGACGTCCAGCTGTACGAGAGTGCCGCCATCGACGGCGCCAACCGCTTCCAGAACGCCATCTACATCACCATTCCGACGCTGGTCCCGGTTATCACCATTCTGTTCTTGTTGAGCATCGGCAACATTCTGGAGTTTGGATTCGACCAGATATTCAACCTCTACAACCCGGTGGTATACGAGGTATCGGATGTGTTCGAGACGCTTGTCTACAGATCGGGCATCCAGGGGGCCAGATACTCCTACGCCACCGCCATTCAGCTGTTTCAGAACCTGGTCGGGCTCATCGTCCTGGTACTCGCCAACGCCATCGTCCGCCGTTACAACGAGTACGGCGTCTGGTAGGAGGACAGGCTAATGGCTCACCCACTTCACCGCGTCTCGGTCCCCGGCCGCATCTTCGACATCAGCAACTACGTCCTACTGGCTCTGTTCTCGCTCACCATCCTCTATCCCTTCTGGACGGTGGTGATCAATTCGCTGAATCCACCGGAAACACCGCGCGGACTTGGTTTTCACATTTGGAACGACGTGTGGAGCGTGCGCGCCTGGGACTACGTGTTCACCAACAAGGACGTCGGTACCTCTTACCTGAACACCCTCCACCGGGTGGCGTTCGGCACCGTCGCCACGCTGTTCGTCACCTTCACCGCCTCCTACGCGCTGTCCAAGCGCAACCTGCCGGGACGAACCTGGATCACCTTCCTGTTCGTGTTCACGATGTTCTTCAACGGCGGGATCATCCCCACCTACCTGCTGGTCCGAAACCTGGGATTGATCAATTCGCGCTGGGTGCTGGTGATCCTGCCGGCGCTGGGCGTCTTCTACATCATCATTACCCGCAACTTCATCATGACCATCGACCAGGCCATGGAGGACTCGGCGGTTATCGATGGCGCCAACTACTGGACCATCATGTTCCGCATCATCCTTCCGCTGTCGAAGCCGGTAATGGCCACGGTGGCGCTGTGGACGGCGGTGGCGCACTGGAACTTCTGGTTCGACGCGCTCATCTACATCAACGATCGCAGCAAACGCATCCTCCAGCTCATGTTGCGTGACGTCATCGAGAGGATTACCACCTACAACGAAGACCCGAGCATGCAACGCCTGATTCGGGAGATGTGCGACCAAGGGCACTGCCCTGAGTGGGCGACCATCCCGCACGAGTCGATTCAGGCTGCCACCGTGCTGGTCACCATCGGCCCGATCATCATCTTCTACCCCTTCGTGCAGAAGTACTTCGTCAAAGGGGCGATGCTCGGGTCGCTCAAAGGCTGAACACGAGCCGCCGTTGGCGGCTCTTAGTCTTGACAGGACCTCGGTCCTGCATAAGCACGCCGAAAGGCGTGCGGCCGCGGCTGCATAAGCGGGCGTGTCAGCGCCCGCGGCCAGGACCTCCGGTCCCGCTTGAGGTAAGGGGGGCGCCGCCGCCCGTCCTCAGTCGCTCCGCGGCTGCATAAGCACACGCCATGGGCTTGCGACAGCGGCGCTGAGGCGCTGCACCGCTCTGACCCTTCGCAGCCACTTGCGCCGCCGCCCCTGCGTTCCGGCTCCTCGAGTACCTGTCAAGCCGCCGGCCTGTGCCAGACTGAGATAGCCTTGGCAGTTCCGCGTGGAGATGCGTAGAATCTGTAGCTCCGGTCGGGGTCGGCACCCGACGACCACGCATTCCGAGGAGGCCGTGTGGCAGACACACCGGTAACGACGACGACGCAAACGGAAGCG
>CAJWOB010000084.1 GCA_913043885.1 uncultured Spirochaetaceae bacterium
GCCAGTGCCCGCGCCAGCGTCAGCGTCTGCTCGCCGGAAAGCGACGCACCCTGCCCGAGCCGTCCGAGCTCGGCCGCGACCTCGCCATAATGACCGCTGGCGAACAGCGACTGCGCCAGCAACCACCTCTGATCGCGGCGCTTCGGTAGGGCGCGCTCCCAGCGCAGCCACCAGCGATCGACCTCGATCGGGCGGGCCTCGACCTCGAGCTCGCGGTAGCAGACCGTGGCGCTGCCGACGCGGTCGTAGCTCTGCGCTGCGACTCCGGCACCGCCGGCGGCGAGGGTGTCGTCTTGGCAGGAGGCCACCCACTCTTCATCCACGGCGATAACGAACCTGGTATCGGCTGCCACCACCTCCAGCGTGTGGCTGGCCGCGGCGCCTGGAAGCGCAGCGGCCGTCGTTGGAAGCGCAGCGCCCCCCTCTCCAGGAGGCCGCTGTCGCTGCCGCTGCAACGCCGCCACACCGGTCCAATCCAGGAGCACCCGCGGGGACCCGTTGAACACGACATCAAAACGGACCCGCCCGTCGCCGGACAGCAGGCAGTAGTAGAAGTGGCGGTCGTCGATATAGCGCAGCAGCAGGCCGGCTGCGTGGGAGGCGGGCGAGCCGTCGGCTGACTCGAAGGTGACCCTGACCCGCAGATCGCGGAAGGCGGCGGCGCCCAGGTCGGCGGCCACCCACGCGAACAGGTGCGGACGCTCCAATGCCAGCGCGTAGCCGCCCCCGCTCCGTGCCCCTCGGTAACGATCGCCGTCATCATCGTGGAGCAGAGGTCGCTCGAGCGGCCCGAAGGAGCTACGCCAGTGGCGCCGCGGCATGCGCAGCCGTAGTCTCGGGAGCAATCGCCATGGCAACTGCCACCAGCGGTGGGTCGGTCGGGGCGCGCCGGGGTCGCCGTCATTGACGCCGCCAGGCCCGCGTTCGGACTGCATTCCGGTGAGCTAGTTCTCGGGCGAGCTGAGGTTGCGAATGCGGTCGCGGAGTGCGGCAGCCCGCTCGTATTCCTCGTTCTCCACCGCCTCGTCCAACTCCTTGCGGAGCCGTTCGACGGGGGCCTTGATGCGATTCGCCTTTACTTCCCGCAACGCGGTGCGGAGGTATTGCAGCGAACGGACGCGCTCGAAGTGGTAGGTCGGCGTGTCGATCTCCGCCCCTGCCCGCACCTTCTCGATAGCGCTCTCGATTACGGCGCATGCCTTGTCGCCCTTTCCCTCGCCGATAAGGATCATGGCCCGCGACGTGGCGTTCATGCGCAGCGTATAGGGTCGGTACTGGAGGATGTCGTTCTTGTCCTCGTTGCGGCTGGCGAAGCGGTCGATCATCCCGTGTATCTGCAGGTTGTGGCTGGTGTCGTTGGCGGTTCGCTCGTAGTCGCCAATCTGAAACAGGATGAAGTAGCGGTAGTACACTATGATGGCCTCGTTTTGGAGCAAGACGAAGTCGTCGCGGTCGATGGAGAATCCGTCACTGGTGCCGTGCTCCTCCTCGTAGTCGCGGAGCCTGGACTGGAACTCATCCAGCACGGAAGGCTTGCCGAACGGCTGGGCGCCATCGGGACGGCCATCGAGCTCGTACTGCTCGACGCCGAGCGGCTGCCGCACCTGCAGCACCTGTCGGCCGTCGTCGGCCTCTACCAGCCGGTATTGGTCCTCCGGGTCGAAGGGCCAGTCGTTGAGGATGTGGAAAATGTCAGCGCTCATGGGCAGGCGCCGCTGACAGTATATCGCAGGGCGCCAACGCGAACAACGAACGGTAAGCGATGACTATCATTTGCTGCCGCGCCGGTCGGTGGCTATCGTTGCCGGCATGGGGCGCACCTGGGTCCTGTCCCTCGGTGGTTCGCTTATCGCCCCGGATCAGGTCGATACGCAGTTCCTCGGCGAGCTTGGCGCGCTGCTGCGTGAGCTGAGCGTCGAGCAGCGGTTCGTGGTGGTGTGCGGCGGCGGCGCCGTCGCCCGTCGCTACCAGGGCGCGTACCGTCAATTGACCGGGAGCGGTAATGACGACGCCGCCGACTGGGTCGGCATCGCGGCAACCAGACTCAATGCCGAGCTGGTCAAGCAGATGCTCGGTGACGTGGCCGGCGACGATGTGGTCTACGACCCGAGTGTGCCACCCTCCTTCACTGGGCGCGTGCTGGTGGCGGCAGGCTGGAAGCCAGGTTTCTCCCACGACTACGATGCCGTGTTGCTCGCCGAGCAGCTGCGCGCCGATACGCTGATCAAGCTGTCGAATCTCGCTCAGGTGTACAGCGCGGATCCCAAGATTGATGCAAGCGCAACGCCCTATGAATCACTCGATTGGGCGGGCATGACCGACCTGATGGGTGGCGGATGGGCGCCGGGCAGCAATCTGCCCTTCGATCCGGTGGCGACCGCGCACTCGGCGCGGCTACGCCTGAAGCTGATCGTGGCAGGCGCCGACCTGACTAACCTGCGCCGAATCCTGGCAGGGGAGTCCTACCACGGCACGACGGTCGGCCCCGACTGACATAAGATAGCGACCCTGGCGGCCCGGCTGCCGCCTCGCCGGCGTGATGAAATTGGTAGACATGCCAGACTCAAAATCTGGTGGTGGCAACACCGTCTCGGTTCGAGTCCGAGCGCCGGCATCCTTCGTCGCATAGCCTCAACTGCGCACGTCTCGGCGCTCAAAGACGATCGCGCACAGCACGAGTAGCACTACGGCCGCGGCGGCCAGCACCCCCACGTTGGCCCAGCTGATGCCATTCACCAGTGCGTCGTTGTCCATGTAGTAGTTGAAGGGTGAAAGGCGGGCCCAATCCGCCACCCGCGGATCCACCCGCAGGAAGCTATTGGCGACATAGGCGGCCAGTGCGATCGCCGCGCCGGCAAGCGCCGCCGGCCGGCTGCGTCCAGTAGCCGCCCCGGCCAACATGGTGGCGGCACCGAACACCACCGCCAGGGCAGCCGACTGGGCGGAGGCCGCCGCGACGTTGGCGGCCGACATGCCGAGGCCGCCGAGCAAACTGCCGGCGATCGTGCCGGCGAAAGCGGTGACGCCGAGCACCAGCATCGCCAGCACCATCGCTATGCCCTTCTCCGCCACCAACCGCGGGCGGGTAATGGGATTCGCCAGCAGTAGATCCATGGTGCTGTTGTCCTGCTCGCCGCCGATGGCGCGCGCCCCCATCATGATCGCCACCACGATCATCCCGCCGGGGACTACGAACGAGAACACCTCCAGCTGATACCACCCCTCGGGGGTGCTGACGTCGCCGTCGCCAAACAGCGCTACCAGCGCCTCGGGAATCGCGTCGGCGAAGTTGCCGAGCGTATCGGATAGCGCGTTGAACAATAGGCCGATCAGCAGCGCGGTGAGGAACATCACGTAGGCGACGATGACCGCCACCCCGCGGCTCTCGCTGAACGTTCTCGCCGCGGTGTTGGCCACCTGCGCTCTTCCGGAGATCAGCTCGCTGAGCCTGGCGAGGCGCGCGCTCCTCCGGAGCTGGTCGAGCAGGGTCGCCGCCGCCCCCGAGCGAAGATCACGACGGTTCACGCCGACCACCGCAAGCCCGCTCAGGATCGAGGAAGCGGCCAGGAGGATGGCGACGTGGCCCCAGTCGACGCCGTGTTGCAGCGGCTCGGCGGCAGCGATGTAGTACCAGGGAAAGATACGGGCTACATCCGCCGCGCCTTCGATCAGGGGAAACAGGCCGGCACCGAGAAAGGAGACGATGAGCGCGCCCGTCGTGATGCCAGTCGCCGCGGTGGCGTTGCCGGTCCAGGCGCCGATGCACAGCGATAGCGCGCCGAACGACAGTGCCGCGGCGGCCACGTGGACGCTCGCCGCCCCCACCCTCGCGGTGCCCGACGCCACGCCGGCGGCGGCGGCGCCAGCCTCTGTGGCGCCCCACATCAGCAGGCCACCGAGCACCATGAGCGTGACCAACGAGGCGAGCTTCGACATCAATACGGCCGTCCGACTGCGCGGATTGGCAAGGAGCAGGCCGAGGGTGCCGAGCCGCTCCTCGCCGGCAATGGTCGAGGTGCCGACGGAGATGGCGATTCCCGCGAGGACCAACGGCGCCAAGAAGTTGGTCATCTCCGCCAGCACGAAGCGGGTGGCGCCGCCGGCCAGCAGCTCGGGCGTGGCCCCCAGCATGGAGAGCAGCGCTTCGGGGTAGCTGCGGATCAGCTCGGCGATGACCTCGTCGAGACTGCGGTAGGTGGCAACTCCCATCGCCACCATCAGCCCTATCGATAGGGTGCCGATGGCTACGCCGAGCCAGCGGTCGCGGAGGGTCTTAGTGTAGACGCTATTGAGCAGCATCTTCTCGGTAGTAGGTGAGGAAGATCTCCTCGAGGTCGCTCTCGTTGCTGCTCATCTCGACCACCCCGAGTGAGCTGGCGAGCTGCAGCAGTTGCGCCATGGACCCCTCGACGGCCACCGTCGCCTGGGTGCCGTCCACGCTGGCGTCTCTGACCCCCGCCACCGCGGCAAACTCCGCCTCGCCTACCGGCTGGTCAAACTGCATGGTCACCGTCCGGACAGCCTTCTCCTTGAGGGCCTCCATCGTCTCCACCACGATCAGCCGGCCGGTACGGATGATGCCGACCCGGCTTGCCACCCGCTCCACCTCACTCAGCGTGTGGCTGGACAGGAACACCGTGGCCCCCTCCTCGGCCGCCTCGCGTATGATCGCCTGGAATTGCTGTTGAACCAGCGGGTCCAGCCCGATACTCGGCTCGTCGAGCACCAGTACGCTGGGTTTGCTCATGAATGCCTGGACCAACGCCACCTTCTGTCGGTTGCCCGTCGACAGCTCACCCACCTTCTTGTCCAGAACCGCGTCCAGCCGTTCGGCCAGGAGGTTCACCCGCGTCCAGTCCACACCGCCGCGAAGATTGGCGAAGTAGGTGATCAGCTCCTTGCCGGTGAGGTTGCGGTAGAGCGCCAGCTCACCGGGCACATAGCCGATGTGCTGGCGGATCTCCACCGCGTCTCGGTGTGAATCCAACCCCAATATGCTCGCCGTTCCGGCGGTGGGACGGATCAGATCGAGCATGGTGCGGATGGTGGTGGTCTTGCCGGACCCGTTGGGGCCCAGGAAGCCGAACACCTCGCCCGCATCGATGGCGAGGTCGAGGTCGACCACCGCCTTTACGTCGCCGTAGTGCTTGGTGAGGCCCGCGGTGACGATGGTGGATGAGCTACTCATTGGGTGCCGGCATCTTGGTACGTTTGGGCGCGCCCGGAAACCGCGCGGACTGCGGGCGAGACAGCGCGATGCAGCGTGCGACCGGTCAGCGGCGCCGCCGCGCCATGAAGCCCATGACCGGTCAGCGGCGCCGCCGCGCCACCGTGTCGTACACCGCCAATACGTTCTCGAGTGGTATGTCCGGCTGCAGATTGTGGCTGGGGCTGAGGATGTAGCCGCCGCCGGCGCCCACCCCGTCCATCAGTCGGTCCACCTCCTCCCGCACCTCAGCGGGTGTCGCCTGCTGCAGCCAACCCTGCACGTCGACCGCGCCGTGCAGCGTGATGCTATCGCCAAAATCGGCCTTCAGTTCGTACGGATCCATGCCGGCTGCGCGAATCTGTATGGTTTGCAGCGCGTCCATGCCGCAGGTGATGAAGTTGGGGAACAGGGCGCGACTCGACCCGCAACAGTGATGGCTGACCTTGGCGCCATAGGCGTGTGCCAGGTCGAATAGCTCCCGCTTCTTGGCGGCGAAGACGTCTTCGAAGGTGGTGGGGGAGATCAACGGGCCATTCTGTGTGCCGAAGTCGTCGCCGCAGAACACGAAGTCGATACGCCCGGACCCGGCCTCGAGCATTCGCTCGATGTATTCCAGGTAGAAGCGATGGCGCTTCTCGACGATTGCCAGATACACCGGGCTGCGCTCGCCGATGTCGAGCAGCACCTGCTCGACGCCACGACCGAAGGCGACGCCGTTGATGAAGTCCTGCACGTCCATGCCACCGGCGGCGATCGCCAGTCCCGGGTACTGGGCACAGAGCGACGGAATTGCCTCGTAGTCGAACCAGTCCGGATCCGGCCAGGGGAACCGATCGACATCGTCGGGTGTCTCGAACGCGGCGTAGGGCTCACCCACTGGCTCCGCGTATTCCCCATATCGGTTGGGCATCGGGCGGCGGCGCACGCCCCAGATGTTGGTCGCAGAGCCGTCATCGAAGGACGGCAGCGGCGGCCCGGTGTAGGGCGCCTTGACGTAGCGAATGTCGGTGCCGAGGCACTCGCGGATGTCGTCATCCGCGTAGCTCCTTCCGGAGGTGCTCATGGTCGCCGACGCGGCCTGTTGCAGCCCGAAGTGGTCCAGCAGCCCCTGGTGGATCTCCGGGGTGGCGAAGTAGTCGCACGGGGTGTGGTCAGGCTGGGCATGCTTGAGCGCCGCACGCACACGATCTCGAGATGTCATCGCAACAGCAATGCTGCAGCGTACGGTGCGCCGTCCATCCGGGACGGCCCGGTCCACCTCGGGCGAAGCTGACCGGGTACTGCCCTATAGCCGGCCAGAGCAAACGGCGGGAAGCTTTGTTGATGACTGAGGTCGGCGTCGGTCTGGACAGGCTCATTTCGCTCCGCGGTAAACGTGCGTTGATAACCGGCGCAGCGGCTGGGATCGGCCGAGCAATCGCCGGGCGATTCGCCGAAGCCGGAGCGTCGCTGCTGCTAGTGGACATTCACCGTGACCGCCTGTCCGCGGCACGCGGGGAGCTGTCGGAAAGCGCCGACGTCGAGGCCCACGCCGTCGATGTGTCCCAGCGGGAACAGCGCGATCGTCTGTGGCAGGCGATCGCGGCCAGCTACCCGGACATCCTGGTGAACAACACCGGTATCTACCCGTTCCGCCACTTCCTCGACATGGACCAGGCCCTCTACGAAGAGGTGATGGCGGTGAATCTGGATGCCGTCTACTGGATGTGTCAGGAGTTCATCCGCGCCCGTGGCGACGCCGGTGGCGTCATACTGAACCTGGGCTCGATCGAGGCGCTGCTGCCGTTCAAGGCAGACCTCGCCCACTACTCGGTGAGCAAGGCGGGGGTGGTGGCGCTGACGCGGGCACTCGCCAAGGAGCACGGCGGCCGCGGATTCAGAGTCAACGCGTTGCTCCCGGGCGGCATTGTCACCGAAGGCGGGCGGCCCGTGGCCTCCTGCGCCTCAAGCTGGGTCTCATCCGGACGGGCCTGCAGTTCAAGAGCCGGCTGCCGATCGGACGCGCAGGTCAGCCAGACGAGGTCGCGCGCGTGGCGCTGGCCCTGGTCTCCGACCTCGGCAGCTATGTCCACGGTGCGGCGATCCCAGTCGACGGCGGGTTTCTGGCGGCCTGAAGGATTCGCTGCCTACATCGCGGCGATGGCGCGCAAACATCGCTCTTCACGAGCATCGAGGATCCGGTCGCGCCGCGCCATCACGCGCCTGGCCACCTCGATCGCCCGGTCCACCTCGTAGGGCGACACCCCCTCCTCGGTTACCCAGGCGAAGGAGCCGACGGTGCGCGGGCAGGTGCGGGTAAACAGCGCCGAGCAGACGCCCACCGTGGTGCCGGCGCTGATCCCCGTATCGATGGCGGTCTTGGCGTGGTCGCCGATGACCGCGCCGAGAAACTGGCGCCCGGTGTCGACCAGCTCGCCGGGATTCCCTGGCGATGCCGTGGAGATGGTGCCATAGGTCGATTTGAGATCACTGGTGGTAGTGCCGGCGCCCAGGTTCGCCCAGCTGCCCACCACACTGTGGCCCAGGTAGCCGTGGTGCTGCTTATTGCTGAAGCCGTGGAGAACGGACTCCTCCACCTCGCCACCGACCTTGCAGGTAGGACCGATCGAGCTCCCCGCGCGTACCGACGCTTGCGGCAAGATGACGCAACCGGGCCCTATCGCGCAGGGGCCCTGCAGGGAGGCGCTGCCGTGGACAATCACGCCCGCGCCCACGTGGATGGCACCGTCGGTGGTATCGAGCACCGCGCCGTCGCGGATGTCCGCGGAGGGATCGACGTGCAGCCCGGGTTCGAGCGCCGCCAGCGCGGCGGCGTTGACGTCCAGCAGCTGCCACCACCATTCGACGAGGCTGACGCACTCATCTATGTCGTGCCGCGGAACGCCCTCGAGCAGCTCGCCTGCCATGGCAGAGTCGAGGAGGGTCTCGGGGGACAGGCGGGAGGCCAGCGCTGCGTCGGCGGCAACCAGGGCTATTTGGCCGTCGGCGATGCCGAGCCAGGGTCGCGGTCGCTCGGCGGGCAGGCGACGCCACCAGCCGCGGGCGAGATAGAGATCGGCCGACTCTCCCGGATCGAGCTCGGTGGCGGCGGCAACCTCCGGTCGGCACCACACGCCGACCTGCTGGCCGGTAAGCAGCTCCAGCTGCTGGCGAGTAGTGGCCGCCCCGACCCGCAGGTAGGCCAACGGGCGCGTGTGGGCGAGCGGCAAGAAGCCACGCCACCGGCTGTCCTCGAAGGCAACGGACCGTGTCGCCACTGTGGCAAGGTAGCGGGGATGCGTCCTTTTCGTCGCGCCCGCGTCAGCTCTGGTAGGGAGACAGGACTATAAGCAATGACATCAAAGATGCCGTTCGGAGGAGATACGGAGCCGTCGCGTCGGGGCCCGGCCAGGAAGCGGGGTGCTGCAGCGACAGCTGCTGCGGCGGCAGCCGCGGCGGGGCCGCCGCTGCCACTGCACTGAGCTACGCCGCTGTCGGCGGGGATGTGGTTGCCGGTAGCGAGCTGGGACTTGGCTGTGGCACACCGACCCAGTTCGCGGCGCTG
>CAJWOB010000085.1 GCA_913043885.1 uncultured Spirochaetaceae bacterium
GACTGAGCCGTTCCGAGATGAGGCGGGACGGCGCTTCATGCCCGGTCTGTCCGTGGAGCACGCCTTCGACGAACCCACTGCGCAGTGGCTGTCCTCGTGGCTGCCTGCGATCCCCGAGATGTATGCGGCGGCCGCCGGCGATGTCCGCGCGTACCTGTGCCACGGCTTCGTGTGTGAGTCGCCGGTGGTCGATCCTGGTGAGCTGGGCGAGCAGCTGGATGCGGCGCCGTTGGCGATTTCGGCAACGATCGCCGACTAGAGGAGGTGCTGCATCCGATCGCGCTTGGTACGCAGATAGGTCGCGTTGTGTAGGTTCTCGTCGACCAGCACCGGAACGCGCTCCTCTACCTCGATGCCCTGCGCCTGCAGGCCGGCAATCTTCTCCGGATTGTTAGTGAGCAACCGAATGGAGCGGATGCCGAGCAGCTCGACGATGCGCGCCGCCACGCGATAATCGCGGGAGTCCGCCGGTAGACCGAGGTACTCGTTGGCCTCGATGGTGTCTAGCCCGAGGTCCTGCAGCCGATATGCCTTGATCTTGTTGAGAAGACCGATGCCGCGCCCCTCCTGGCGGAGGTAGATGACCGCTCCTCGATCGCGCTCGGCGATGTAGCTCAGCGAGTACTCCAGCTGCTCGCGGCAATCGCAGCGCAGGGAACCGAAGATATCGCCGGTATGGCACTCCGAGTGGACGCGAACCGGGCAACCCGTTGTTCCGGCCACGTTGCCACGCACGACGGCGGTCACGTCCTTGTCCGTGCGCTCGTCGCGGAATCCGTAGAGCGTGAAGTCGCCGAATCTGGTGGGGAACGCTGCGGTCGCCACCAGATCGACCACGCCAAGATCGTCCGCAACGGAGGTGCCGACGTCGGCAAACGGCTTGGCTTCGCTCAACTTCTTCCGAAGCCCGTCGTCGCCGACGCTCGGATGGCCGTTGAGATGCGGTCGGTGCCCGTTCTCGGCGTGATGTTCGTTCTGTGCCAAATCTCTGCCGCTGGTGAGGAACTGCTCCGAAGTGTGCCCATCCAATCGTCAGGATAAGTCGGAGCTACAGTGCACCCAAACGTAGAGGAAGCGCACTGCGTGGTCAATATAACTCCGTTCCGCTACGCTCGCGGCTGTTGCCGCACTCCCCACCAGTGCAGATTACCGTTGGCTGCGCGCAGAGCCTAGACGGCCGCATAGCTACCGCCAGCGGCCAGGCAAAGTGGATTAGCTCGCCGGGGACCCTACGGCTGGCACACCAGCTGCGGGCCGACCACGCTGCCGTGATGGTCGGGGTGGGCACCGTCGTCAACGACGATCCAGCGCTTACCTGCCGGCTCCCCGACCCGCACCATAGCGAGGCCGACCCCTCGCGATCCCCGCTGCGGGTGGTGGTCGATTCGACCCTGCGCACGCCGCTGACGGCGCGAGTGGCGAGCCCGGACCCGGCGGCGACCACGTTGCTGGTAACCACGGACCGGGCCGAACAGTCGCGGCAGGAGGCGCTCGCGGCGCAGGGCGTGGAAGTGGTCCGCGTCGCAGCGGCGCCCGATGGCAAGGTTGCGCTCGGCGCGCTGTGGCGGGCCTTGGCAGACCGAGGGGTGGATTCGGTCTACGTGGAGGGGGGCAGCGCCCTGCTCTCAGCGATCTTTGCCAGCGGCACCCCACTCGCGGCGGTGTTCTTCGTTGCCCCCATCCTCATCGGCAGCGACGGCGTACCCGCCCTCGCCCGTGCCCTCGCTGATCGCATCGATCAGGCGCCGCGTGCGCACAGCGACGGCATGGAGCTGGTGGATGGCGACCTGGTGTGGCGGCTGCTGCTGCCGGGGACGCCCCATGACTGATACTGCCCGCGCCGTGTTCTTCGCAGCGCCTCGGCAGGTGGAGATCCGCGACGTGCCGCTGGCCGCGGGCGAAGGCGGGCGGGCCGATGGCTGCTACGACATCTGCATCACGACCATGGCGATTAGTGCCGGGACAGAGCTGCTGATCTACCGCGGGCAGCAGCCCACTTCGCTCGTGGCCGACGCCAGCATTGCCAGCCTGGCCGGCAGCCTCGACTACCCGCTTCGCTACGGATACAGCGCGGTGGGCACCGTGACGGCGGGGGCACAGGCCGGCAAGCGGGGATTCGCCTTCCACCCCCACCAGGATCGAGCCATCGTCCCTGCCGCTGACTGCTTGGACCTGCCCGACTCGCTCGGCGACGAAGATGCCGCCCTGCTGCCGCTGATGGAGACGGCCATCACGCTGGTCCACGACGCCGCGCCCCGCTACGGCGAGACTGCGCTGGTCGTCGGTCTCGGCGTCGTCGGGCTGCTGACGGCGCGGCTGTTGGGTGAGCTGGGCTGCGACGTCATCGGCGTGGAGCCGAGACCCGAGCGGCGGCAGCGAGCGGAGCGCCACGGTTGCCGTGCGGTGGAGCTGACGGGTGCCGGCGCAGCGGTCGATGCGGCAACCGGTGGTCGTGGCGTCGACGTTGCCGTGGAGGTAAGCGGAGCGCCGGATGCGATGCAGACCGGCATCGACTCTCTCGCTTTCGGCGGCACGCTGGTGGCCGCCTCGTGGCTCGGCACCCGCGCCGCCTCGCTCGACCTCGGCACCGCCTTTCACCGCAAGCGCCTGCAGATACGCTCCAGCCAGGTATCGTCGATCGATCCGGCGCTCAGCGGGCGATGGGACAAGCCGCGCCTGTTGCAGTTAGCGATAGATACGGCCGCTCGGCTGCAGCCGGCGCAGTACGTGACCCACCGGTTCCCGTTGGAACGCGCCCAGGAGGCCTTCGAGCTGCTGGACGGCGGCGACGATGGCGTATTGCAGGTGCTGCTGTGCGCGTAGCACCGTGAGGGCGGATGTACCACACCGGCATACGCGATCGCTTCAGCGCCAGCCACGTACTCATCGGCGACTTTGGTCCTGAGGAGGCGGAGCGTCACCACCACGACTATGTCGTGGAGTGGCAGGTCAGCCTCGACGCGCTGGACAGCAACGGCTTCGGTGTCGACATCGATCTGATGGTCGCGGAGCTGCGGTCGCTGGCAGCCGAGC
The DNA here is from genome assembly GCA_913043885.1 of uncultured Spirochaetaceae bacterium. Taxonomy (GTDB): domain Bacteria; phylum Spirochaetota; class Spirochaetia; order SZUA-6; family Bin103; genus Bin103. The sequence continues at coordinate 3,034 of CAJWOB010000085.1, forward strand.
TGGATGGCAGCCACCTGAACGACCTGCCCTTCTTCAGAGACGACGGTGGCGGTCGGCCGCGGCAGCCCAGCGTCGAGTATCTCGCCCAGCACATGAACGAGTGCCTGACCGCCCGGCTGGCCGCCGCCGGAGGCGACGGCGCCGACGGGTTAGCGAGGCTGCGTGAGTCGCGCCTTCAGCTGTGGGAATCGGACACCGCCTGGGCCGGTCACTCCATGAATGTGTAGTCGGCTCGGCGGCTGCCCGGCGCGGCTAGATGCCGATGAGTCGATAGCGCCACAAGCGACGCAGCGCCGCGCGCATGAAGCGTAGGTCGCGCGGCCGCAGCGGGTGGCCGGCGTATAGCGCCATCTGCAGCTGACGGGCGGCGGCGGAGGCGGTCTGGCCGGTGCGGCTGCCGCTCGCGGCCCGGCCATCGCGACGGCGTCGCCGGTTCAGCCGTGCGACCATATGGTCGCGCCACGCCTGCCACCCGCCGGAGCGCGGATCCTCGGCACCGAACCAGCGCCCGGCGCGGGCCAGTCGGTACGCCGCCTGCACCACTCGGCGGCGTGCGGGGGGCAGCCGCCACCAGCGCAGGCGTCGGCGGAGTACCGCAGCTAGCAAGACGGCCGCCACGACACCGGCGGCTGCCATGACCACCACCCGCCAGCCGCGGCGCGTGGCCGCGTCGCTGACCGCTTGGATGGCCAGCTCCTGTTCCGGCACCGAGACCGTCACGTTGCCCAGAATGGACTGCACCTGACGCATGGTGGCGTCGTCGAAGTCCATCTCGAAGCCGTAGATCTCCATCATCAGTGCCTCGAGCGCCGGGTCGTCGATGCCGAGGAACTGGTACTGGCTCGGCTCGACCGCCGGGGTCGCTTCCCAGCGCATCCATCCCTCGTCCTCCAACCACACCTCGGCCCAGCTGTGCGCCGACAGTCCGGTTACCTGGGTCAGATTCTGGCCGAAGGGGAAGTTCACCAGGAAACCGCTGTTGTAGCGCGCCGGGATGTCGTGCATTCGCGCGAACGTGACGAATGCCGTGGCGAAGTGAACGCAGTAGCCCTTGCGCTCTCCCACCAGGAACTTCTCCATGAAGTCCTCCGAACGACGCAGGTTTTCGACGTTGAGGGAGTAGGTACAGGTACCCGACAGGTGGTCGTCGATAACGGCCAGCAGCTCGTGATCGCTCAGTTGCGGGTTGGCAAAGGCCTCGCCGATCTTGGTGACGGTGCGACTCAGCGACCGCGGCAGCTGCAGGTAGCGCTCGCGGTCCTCCTCCGACAGCTGGGCGTGGGAAGAGGGGAGCACCGGTTTGGCCGTTCCGCGGCCGATATGGAGCACGTCCCCGGCCACCAGCGGCTTCTCCAGGAAGAAGCCACGCTCCTGACTTGCGGTGAGCACCGCCGGCGCGTCCCTGCGTTCGAAGAAGAACGCGCTGGTGTCCAGCGTATAGGGGAGCTTCTGATAGAAGTCGAGCAGAATCTCCACCCGCACCGACTCGGTGCCGCGGCGCGGTCGTCCCCGTAGCAAGGGGGTGGAATGCTCGATTCGCGGTGCGCTGCTATCGATGGTGGATCGCCAGTTCTCACCGTCGTAGAAGTCGAACACATCGGTCTTCAGGTACAGCGGTCCGGCCGCGTCAGCCTCCACCGCGAAGATAGGCAGCGGCGAGAGTACCGCCTTCCCCCCGAGAGATCGCTCGTCGAACGAGATTCCGTAGCCGGGGATACCGTAGAGCAGCGGGAACTGCGGGAGCGCGCTGGACACCGTCTGCCGCAGGTTGGGGTGAACGGTACTGTCGATGAAGCGGCTGCCCTGCGCCTGACGGTCGCCGGCGGAAAAGGCCGAAATGGTCAGCACGATGGCGAAGAAGCCGCCGGCATAGCCGATACGCCTGCCCAGGAACCCGCGCCCGTGGCGCATGAGTAGGTAGAAGACACAGAGGAAACCGGTGGCGACGGTGAGGGCGTAGAACAGTGGCCCTTGCAGCATCACCGAGACCAGCGCGGACACCACCAGCAGGGACACCAGCGCCGGCCACGCAAAGCCCATGGTGATGAAGCTGGCTCCCAGTGTGGTGGAAAAGAACACCGAAAGCAGGGTGAGCAGATTGGAGACGGTGCCGGTACCGGTTCCGCCGGTGCTCATCGCCTCGAACCACAGCGAGTAGGCGGAGAACGGGGTAATCACCAGTCCGACCAGGACGGATACCCCAAATGCGGCAGACGCGGCGAACGCCACGATGGCGAGGAGCACCCGTAGCTTGCCCTTGGCAGTCGCCCGGCCAATCTGCAGCGCCGCCAGCGGCGCTATGACCGACAGCAGCAACGGCAGCGCCAGCGAAGATCGGGTTCCCGCCCAGAAAGCCATCGGAACCATGAAGGCATATGCGGCGGCCACGGCGATGGCGATCGCCGAGCTCGCTCGGGAGCTGACGATCCACAGACGCTGCCACCAACGCGCGGCGATGGCGGGCTCAGCTGGGGTAGTCATCGTCGCGCTCCAGGTCCTCGGCGATGGTGTGAGGACTACGCAGCCGTATCAGGTGCGTGCTCGCCTCGCGCAGCCGATTGAAGTAGCGGCTGCGCTCTGTCTGTGCCATCTCAGTGTCTGCGCTGGCCGTCTCGTTGTAGATAAGGATGACCCGAAGGCCGCTGTGCTGCTGCTCCAGCAGGCCCAGGATCTCCGGGTCGAGGATGTGCGTAACGAAGACGACCGAGTTGGCGTCGGCCACCTCTCCGGTCTCGCTGCGGATGCGGAACAGCTCGGCCGCCGACATCCCGGCGCGAAACACCAGGTCGAAGGTGCTCTCGTAGAACCGGGCAAAGTCGGCACGGTGGTCGCCGACGAACTCGTAGGAACCGCCGCTGGCCCGCAAGGTCACCGGGATGCTCTCGGTAAGAAAGTGGTTGACCAGGGCCACCACCGCCTCGACGCTCACATCCTCGGTGGCGAGCGGGTCGGGGGCGGAGGACGGTACTGGGCGCAGATCGAGGTACACCAGCACCGACGGTTCGCTGGTAGCGTCGTACTCGCGCACCACCGGGAAGCCGGTGCTGGCGAACTTCCGCCATGCCAGATGGCGAATCGACTCACCCGGTCGGTATTCGCGCAGATGGTTGAACAGGCTGTAGTCCGGAATCATGCCCGCCTCACCAACCTGCGACGTACCGGCGCGGCGCTCGCTGCCGGGGGCCAGTCCCTGCACCGGGAGCACCCGCGGGTAGACCCGAAACGTACGCTTCTTGATGCGGGGACGCAGCCGGAACAGCTGCAGCGTGTCTCCCACCTCCACCGCGTCCAGTCCCAACGTGTACGTGCCCCGATAGCGCAGCTGCACGTCCTGCGTGCGGTCGATGTCCTCGCGCCCTGGCAGGAAGGTGTTGAGGTCTAACGGAGCGTCCCGCGCTCCGTCGGTGTCGCTGGCGCCTCGAGCTCGCGCCGGCAGCAGGGCGTGGAAGGTGGCGCGCAGACTGGGGATAGCGAACATCGACGTGTTCTGGATGATGCAGCGGTACTCGATGACCTGCCCCTTGACCGGGTGATCAGTGCTGAAGCGCTGCGTGTATCTGAGTCGCGAAGTGCCCCACGCCACCGCGACGAGTGAAGCGATGGGCAGCAGTAGCAGCAGCCGGTACAACACCGAGAAGAATCCGCCCAGGTAGGTGGCGGCCAGATAGCCCACCAACGCGCCGAACGCGTAGACGCCTAGCGCGCGGAACCGAATGGAGATCGGAAACCGCAGCCACCACTCGCGGGTGAACGGCCGCCGCGCGACCGCGAGGACGCGTCGCACCCGCTCCCAGGCGATTGCCAGCAGCCTGCCGACAACGTGCACACTTCCCCGGAGGGGAAGCGCAATCATCGCAGGCCGGCGGGTATGGGCACCGCTTTCAGCAGGCCTTGCACGACATCATCGGCGCTCATGTTGTCCATCCGTGCATCGGCGGATAGCACCACACGGTGATTGAGCACCACCGGAGCAACGGCAATGACGTCCTCGGGCATCACGAAGTCGCGGCCACTCAGCAGCGCCTCCGCCTGGGCAGCCAGCATGACGTGCTGCGCTCCGCGCGGGCTCATTCCCAGCCGCAGCAGCGGCGACGACCGGGTGAGGTTGGCCAGGGCGACGATGTAGTCGCGCACGTCCTCGGCCACGGTCAGCGACCGCACCACGAGGCGCAGCTCCCGCACTTCCTCGGGGGTCACCACCGACGGCAGCTCCTTGAGCGGGTCGTAGCCGTGTTGATCGAGAACGCGGCCTTCGTCGGCGGCGTCGGGGTAGCCGATCGACACCGAGACGCCGAAGCGATCTAGCTCACCCTCGGGCAGATGAAAGACGCCGATGAAGCTCACCGGGTTCTGGGTGGCGATGACAAAGAACGGATCCGGTAGCCGATGGGTTACCCCCTCGACGGTAACCGAGCCCTCCTGCATCGCCTCCAACAGGCTCGACTGGGTACGGGGCGATGCGCGATTGATCTCATCCGCGAGGATGAACTGGTGCATTATCGAGCCAGACTTGAACTCGAACTCCCGCGTTTCTGCGTTCCACACCGTCATGCCGACGATATCGCCGGGCAGCAGGTCGGGGGTGAACTGGATACGGCCGAAGTCCATGCCGGCGCTGGCCGCAAGGCAGCGGGCGAGGGTGGTCTTGCCGACGCCCGGCACGTCCTCGATGAGCACGTGCAGGCCGGAGACGAAGCCGAGCAGGATATGGCGCACCTGCCGTTGTTTGCCGAGAAAGACCCCTCCGATGTTCGACTCGAGAGCTCGAATCCTCTCGTGGTGGGCGGCAACATCGAGTCGGGCGGGTTGGGGCGTCGCCATACCCGTATGAATTTGGCGGATTCGGAGACCATCGAACAAGACCGATCCGTTTGGGCGCTTGCCGCCTGCGTTTGACCCTCCCTTGGGGCCGACTTACCCTAGAGGCTCTACACACGTCCCGGACCACTAGCCATGATCAGCGTGCACGACGCCGAGCGGACGCTCGCCGCACACCAGATAGAGCTACCTACGGAAGAGGTGGCGCTCGACGACGCGGTAGGCCGCGTGCTGCGCCAGCAGGTGGCGGCGGACCGGGACTTGCCCCCCTACGACCGCGTCGCCATGGACGAATGCACCGGACAAGGTCGGGTCGGTCCCGGCCGAGACTCCATTGACCGTCCATTCCAGCGTGCTTGCGTCGCTGTCCCCGTCCACATCGCTGACCTCGCGGACGAAGATGAGCCACTGTCCGTCCATGTTCGCCGCCTGGCGGTCCCCGCACTTGCGCGTGCTGTCGTCCTCGCCCCAATCGGTGCCGTCGATCTGGTTGCCGTCCATGCCGCGGTTGTCGAAGTCGACGGTGAAGTCCCCCTCGTCGCCGCAGGAGTCCTCGGCCTCGAGGTAGCCGGCGTCCCATTGGTCGCCCACCGGCAGGAACCGATCGCCGATGTTGTCGCGGCGGGCCGGCGGCGGATCCTCATCGCCGGCGCCATTGCCCTCCGAGAAGCACGAGTCCACGTCGCGGCCGGTCGTGAACTCGATGTACCAGGGCACGCCGTAGAACGAGAGGTCCACGTCGAAGGGCGCGCTTTTGCTCAAG
>CAJWOB010000086.1 GCA_913043885.1 uncultured Spirochaetaceae bacterium
CGGACACATCGCGGTCGGCGGTGACATCCGCGCGCCGCAGAGAGAAGTCAGGAGCGGGTGTCCGATAGCGCCACACCCCCGCACCCTCCTCCTCCGCGGAGACCAGGGGCGCGGGCCCGGGAGCCGGGGTGAGGACGGTCATGAGCTCGTCGACGTCGATCGGCGGCGGCTCGCGGTTTTGCAGCAGCACCAGCACGACGATGAGGCCAGCCACCACCAGCGCGAACCCACCGAGGATGAGAGCGCTGCGGCGACCGCGCCGTGTCTCTCCCGTTGCCCGCGTTTCGGCCATGGGAACCTACAGGTGGCGGCGGCGCAGCCAGACGATCGTGCCGGCGCCGAGGGCGAGCAGCGGCAACAGGATGACCGCCACGCCGGCGATCAGCAGCGACGCGGTGCGGCTAATGCGCAGCGGGAAGGAGAAGGTGCTCTTCGCCCGTATCGAGATGGCATCTTCCCGCTCGTTGGCCCAGTTTAGCGAGTTGATGAACAGGTCGTAGTTGGACTGCTCGTTTGCGCCGGCCAGGAACCCGATCGACGAGAACACCACCATGCGGCTCTTGAGCGTGCCGTCCAGTTCGTTGTCCTGAATTGCGGCAGCGAGGGTGAACGGCCCTGCGGCCTCATCCTCTTGCTGCTCGCGCGCGCCGAGCCGCGGATCGGTGCGCAGGAACGCCGCGTCCGAAGTAGTAAGTAACGGCTCGATCTGCAACGTCGAGCGCCGCTGCTCCAGCACATCCAGCGGCGACACGGCGCGCACCACCGGCGGGGTACCCTCGCGCCGGAACGGGAAGGCGATGTCGTGCAGGCCCGGCGTCGCTGCGATGATGGCGGGGTCGAGCGGATGCGCCTCGCGTGGTCCGCCGAAGATGACACCCTCCGGGGCTGCCATACCGTATCGCTCCAGAAGGCGGCCGAAGTTTGGCGGCGGCGCGATGAATGGCAGCTTGACGAACACCATCCGCCCGCCCGCATCCAAATAGGCCAGGATGCGCTCCAGCTCGTCCGCGTTGAGGTCCTGCTCCGGAGCGAGGATCAGCAGCAGATCGGCATCTGCCGGAACGGCAGCTTCGGTGACCAGGTCCACGCTCTCCAACGTGTAGTTTTCGAGCTCGAGCAGATCTCTCAGGTTGACACCGGCCTGCGGGCTCCCCAGCTCGAACAGCGGCGCCTCACCGTGCCCCTCCAGCGTGTAGATGGTGGGCAGGTCGCCAGTGGTGACGTACAGCAGGGCAGAGGTTACGGCCTGCTCGATCTTGAGGCCGCTGCGCTGTCGGAACTGCTGCGAGTAGTCTATGAGGTCAGTCGGCGGGATGACCCGAAACCGGCTGCCGCTCTCGACCACCAGAGACCCGTTGCGGGCCCGTTGGCCCTCGTCTTCGTACCGGTTGGCCAGCGCCGGATTGCGCTCCGCATCCATCGTGGTAACGGTGACCAAGCGGGAGCGGCGGGCGTAGCGTTCGAGCACCGCGCGGTGTTCGAGGTTCTCGCGCCCCGCCGGCGCCACCTGGTAGATGGTGACGTCGCTTTCGAGCCCGTCGAGCAGCTGCAGACTCTGCTCGCCGAGGGTGAACAGGCCGCTCTCGGTGACGTCGGCCTGGAGCTGCAGCTGGTCGGCGATGAGGTTGACCAGCACCAGTGCCACCACCGCCCCGATCGAGCTGAGGATGGCATAGCCGCCGTAGCGAACCTGCTTCGATGCGCGCATCCGCGCCAGCTGGGTTTGCAGGAAATCGCTCATGCCCAGCGCGCCTTCTCGACCACCCGGACGGTCAGGAACAGAAATAATCCGATGAAGCTCAGCAGGTACACGACAGGACTCAGTGCGATTACGCCGGTCATGAACACGTCGAAGCGGTCTCCCAGCAGAAACCACTGCAGAAAGTCCAACAGCAACGTCTCGAAGAACTGCGCCGAGAGCAGAGCGACTACCACAATGGCGCCGGCAAACAGGATAATCGTGACCCCGGTAAGGGTGACGTTCTTGGTAGCGAGGTACACCAGCAGCGCCACCAGCGCCCCGACCACGGAGGCAAACACGATGCCGCTGACGGTGCTAGCGGTAATGAAGGTGTCGCGCACACCAGGCAGAATCCACATCATCAGCGCCAGCGCCGCCAGGGTAAGAATGGCGGCGATCAGCTGGTTCTCGGTAAGCGACGACATGAAGATGCCGATGGCGATGAATGCGCCGCCGAGCAGCAGATATCCCAGGTAGGCGCCGATGATGCGGCCGACGGCGAGATCTCCGAAGAAGCTGAGCGCGACCGGGTAGATCACCGTAATCAGAGTGCCCCCTCCGAAGACCGCCAGCGCCGCCAGAAACTTGGCCAGCACCACCTGCCCGACCGACACCGGCACCGTTAGCAGCAGCTGATCGGTGCGCAGCCGCTTCTCGTCCGAGAGCAGGCGCATCGTCAACAGCGGCATCGCCAGCAGGCTCCAGGTGGACATGCTGCCGATGGTGAACTGGTAGGCGGGGCTGCCGGTGATGAGGTTGGTTACCAGCAGCATCAGTCCGTTGAGCACCAGAAAGAAGCCGATGAAGCTGTAGCCCACCGGCGAGACGAAGTAGGAGCGCAGCTCGCGCCGGATGATCGCGACCATGTTAGTTGGAGCCTCCGCCCTCGCGTGTGGTCAACTGTAAGAAGATCTGTTCGAGAGTGACGTCGACCGGCTTCATCTGCAGGATTGGCAGGTCAGCCTTGCTGAGTGCGGTGAACATCGCACGCCGCGGGTCGGCGCCATCGTCGAAGTCCACGATGACGTCGACGGAGTCGGCTTCTACCACGCCGCGACTGCTGACGCCGCTTACCCCGGTTACGCCCTTGATCGCCGCCTGGACGGCGTTGTCCGCCCCGCCCACCCGCAGCAGGTACTGACTTCCACCGCTCAGACGCTTGGCCAGATTCTCCGTGGTGTCGCTGGCGACCAGCTGGCCACGGTTGATGATGATGATGCGGTCGCAGACGGCGCTGACCTCGGGGAGGATATGGGAGCTGAGCACGATGGTGTGGCCCTTCCCCAGGTCGCGGACCAGATTGCGGATCTCGATGATCTGGTGCGGGTCGAGCCCGATGGTGGGCTCGTCGAGGATGAGCGCCTGGGGCCCACTCACGAGAGCCTGGGCGAGGCCCACGCGCTGCCGATAGCCCTTGGACAGGTTGCCGATAAGGCGCTCTCGGACGTGGGTGACGCCGACCAGCTCCAGGATGCGCTCCATGGCGCTGCCATCGGCGTCGACCGCCTTCTTGAGCCTGGCGACGAAGCGCAGGTACTCGGTAACGGTCATCTCGCCGTAGAGCGGTGGTAGCTCCGGCAGATAGCCGATGCGGCGCTTCACCTCGTTGGGCTCTTCCAGCACGTCGTGGCCATCAACCTCGACGGTCCCGTCCGTTGCGGACAGGTAGCCGGTGATGATGTTCATAGTGGTGGACTTCCCGGCGCCGTTAGGGCCCAGGAAGCCGACCACCTCGCCTTCGTTTACCTCGAAGCTCACGTCGTTGACGGCGACATGGTCTCCGTATCTCTTGGTGATGTTCTTTACTGTGATCACTGCTGTGTTTGGTGTGTCGGGCCCGAGCCCGTCGGAAGGGATGCTTCCAGCGAAGCTACCGAACGCTCTGAGGGCGGTCAACCTCGGGCATCGCGCTGGCGGCCGCCGCGTCCGCGCCGGTGGTGGGCACGAAGCCGGCGAGCTCGCCGAAGTCGATAGTAGCGAAGTGGTCGTCCACGGTTTCCGCCCGGCGGATGAGGCGTGAGGTGCCGTCGGCGCCGAGCAGCACCTCGGCAGAGCGCAGCTTGCCATTGTAGTTGAACCCCATGCTGTGACCGTGCGCACCGGCACAGTGGATCACCAGCAGGTCGCCGGGGGCCAATTCCGGGAGCTCGCGGTCGATGGCGAACTTGTCGTTGTTCTCGCACAGCGAGCCGGTGACGTCGTAGGTGGCCGTGGCAGGGAGCTCCTGCTTGCCGACGACGGTGATGTGGTGGTAGGCGCCATATATCGCGGGACGCATGAGGTTGGCCATGGAGGCGTCCAGTCCGGCGTAGCGCTTGTAGGTCTCCTTGATGTGGCGGACGCGGGTCACCAGATAACCGTGGGGCCCCGTGATTAGCCGTCCCATCTCCGCGCTCAGCCGGAGCGGGGCCATGTCCATGGACTCGTAGAGGGCCCGCACTCCCTCGCCGATGTAGTCGAGGTCCAGCGCCGTTTGGTCGGGGCGATACGGGATGCCCATGCCGCCGCCGATGTTGGCCACCTCTATGTCGATGCCCTCGTCGGCGCGCAGCTCGGCGACGATTTCGAACAGCATGCGGGCGGTCTCGATGAAGTAGCCGGGATCCAATTCGTTGGAGGCCACCATGGTGTGCAGGCCAAACCGTGTCGCTCCGGCGTCGCGGGCGAGGCGGTAGGCTTCGGTGAGCTGCGGGCGGGTAAGGCCGTACTTCGCCTCTTCGGGCTTGCCGATGATGACGTTGCCGGTGCGCGCCGGACCGGGGTTATAACGGTACGAGACCAGCTCCGGCACACCAGCGCTGGCCTCGAGGAAGGGGAGATGACGCAGGTCGTCGAGGTTGACGGTGGCGCCGAGCCGGCGCGCCTCCACGAACTCCTCGGCGGGGGTGTCGTTCGAAGTGAATACGATGTGGTCGCCCGGTATCCCCACGCGCTCGGCGAGCAGCAGCTCCGGGAGTGAGCTGCAGTCCGCCCCGGCGCCGGCGGCGTGGAGCAGCTTGAGGATGAAGGGGTTGGGGGTTGCCTTGACGGCGAAGAACTCTCGGAATCCAGGAGCCCATGCGAACGCGTTCTGCAACCGCTGCAGCGATGCGCGGATGCCAGCCTCGTCGTAGAGGTGAAACGGTGTCGGATACTGCTCGCAGAGTGCCTTGAGCTTCTCGGTAGTGCAGGGGAGCGCGAAGGTGGTCATGGAATGCGGCCTAGCGTACCATGCGCTCGCCTAATGGCTCGCCGCTGCCAGACGGCGGCCCATGCCTACCGTCGGGCCACTGACACGCAGGCGCAGGCGCAGGCGCCGGGGCCGGGGGCACCGCATCAACAGGTCGAGGGCGAAATTGGAACCGAGCAGGTTGAAGGGTAAGGTGGCACTGGTAACCGGCGGCGGGACCGGTATCGGGCGTGCCACGGTGCTGATGCTCGCCGAAGCGGGAGCCGACGTGGCGGTGAACTACTCCCGCTCCCAGCAGGATGCCGAACAGACGGTACGCGACGCGCGGGAACGCGGCGTCGCGGCGTTGGCGGTGCGTGCTGACGTGAGCTCCGACGCGGCGGTGCGCGGCATGGTGGACGAGGTGGTGGCGGAGCTCGGCGGGCTGGACTACCTGGTCAACAACGCCGGCATGACCCGGCCGGTGGAGCTTACCGATCTCGAGGGGATTAGCGACGACGACTTCAACGCCATCTTCGGCCTCAACGTGCGCGGTTTGCTCTATTGTTGCCGCGCGGCAATCCCGCGCATGCAGAGCGCCGGTCACGGCCACATAGTCAACGTGGCCTCCATAGCCGGCATAAGTGGTACGGGGAGCTCACTGATGTACAGCGCAAGCAAAGGAGCGGTTATTACGTTGACACGCGGACTCGCGGCCAGCCATGCGCTGCGGATACAGGTGAATGCAGTGGCGCCAGGTGTGGTGGATACGCGCTGGACCGCGCAGCTGGACGCTGCGACGGTGGAGCGCATCTCCGGCACCGTCCCGATGCAGCGGGCGGCCCAGCCCGACGACGTTGCGCAGATGATCGTCCGACTGCTGGACAACGGCTACGTGACCGGTGAGGTGGTGACGCTGGCCGGCGGGCGGGCACGGTAGTGGCCGCGGGGAATCGGGCGCGCACCGCGCTCATTACCGGCGCCAGCAGCGGGGTAGGCCGCTGCACCGCCATTACCCTCGGTCGGGCGGGCTGGGCGGTGGTGCTGGCCGGCCGTCGCCGCGAGATGCTGGAGGCAGCCGCCGCCGAGGCCGAGGCGGCGGGCGCCGCCGGGGCGCTGGCGGTACCCACCGATGTGACGGACCCGAATGCGGTGGCAGCGCTGTTCTCGGCCGCGGTGGAGCGCTTCGGCTATCTCGACGTGCTGTTCAACAACGCCGGTACCAACACGGGGCGTAAGGATCTGGAAGAGCTCACCCTGGACGAGTGGCAGTCGGTGGTGGACACCAACTTCACCGCGCCGTTCCTGTGCACGCAGCAGGCGTTCCGGGTCATGAAGGCGCAGGACCCGCAGGGTGGCCGGATAATCAACAACGGCTCGATATCCGCCCACGTCCCACGGCCGTTTGCCGCTCCCTACACCGCGACGAAACATGGGGTGACCGGGCTCACCAAGGCGACCGCCCTCGACGGCAGGCGCTATGGCATCGCCTGCGGCCAGATAGACATTGGCAATGCACAGACCGAGATGACCGCCGTCATGACCGCCGGCAACCCGCTGCCGCAGGCCGACGGCAGTGAGAAGCCCGAGCCGACCATGGACGTGCAGCACGTGGCGGACGCGGTGCTGTACATGGCGCAGCTTACTCCCGATGCGAACGTGCAGTTCATTACCGTGATGGCCACGCAGATGCCATACATCGGCCGCGGTTGATGGGGATTCTTGGCACGGGCGTCGGCGCCGCCCGCTACCGCACCGACGGCATCCTGTTCCCCATCGACGTCTTTACCCCGGAGGAGATCGCCGCGTATCGCGCCGCGTTCGACCGCTTCGAACAAGCGGAGGGGCGCGACCGGCCGCAGGAGCGCAACCGCGCGCGTCATCACGACCAGGAGTTCGCCTGGCGGCTGGCAACTGACCCGCGGCTGCTGGACGTCATGCGGCAGCTGATCGGCCCGGACCTGGTCATCCTTGGCACCGACTTCTTCTGCAAGTACGGCGACCCAAGTGCCGACAAGTTCGTGGCCTGGCATCAGGACACCACCTACTGGGGCCTGGAGCCACCCGTTGCGCACACCGCCTGGATCGCGATCGACGACAGCACGATAGAGAACGGTTGCATGCGGGCTATCCCCGGCTCGAATCACGGGGGCCTCGTGACGCACGGCGAATCCGAGCGAGCGGGGAACATCCTGAGCGTCAACCAGGAGATTCCGGACGAGCTGGTGGACAGCTCCGGGGCGGTCGACGTGGTACTGCGCGCGGGGCAGATTTCGATCCACGACGGCCACATCTTCCATTCGAGCAATGCCAACCGCAGCACCAGCCGTCGCTGCGGCATGACGGTGCGGTTCGTCACGCCGGACGTGCGCATGGTCACGGAGCGAAGTGAGCTGCGCCCGGTGCTGGTAGCCGGTAGTGGGGAGGGCACTTCTCTGCCCCTTGCCGATCCGCCTTTCGCGTTGTCCGCATGAGCGAGGCCACCACACCGCTGCGCTACCTGGTGACCGGTGCCGCCGGCAACCTGGCCCGCCAGCTGGTGGAGCAGCTACGCCGTCAGGGGCACGCGGCGCACGCCCTCGACCTGCAGGCCGCGGAAGGCGTCGAGGCCTGCGACGTCAGCGACCGCGCCTCGATGCGGGCCATGCTCGAGCGGCACCGGCCGCAGCGGATGCTGCACATGGCATCGATGTTGTCGCGGTCGTCAGAGGAGGACCCGGAACGCGCCTGGGAGGTGAACGCCACCGCGTCGGTGCACCTGATGCAGGATGCCATCGACGCCGGCGTCGAGCAGTTCTTCTTCCCCTCTACCAACGCCACCTATGCCGGCAGCATTACCGACCCGATGCCGGAGGACGAGGAGCAGTGGCCGTCGCTGGTATACGGCGTAACCAAGGTCGCGGTGGAGCGGATGGGGGGGTACCTCCATCACAAGCACGGCTTCGACTTTCGCGCGGTGCGGCTGCCGATCGTGCTTTCCCCCTATGCGCCCAGCGGCGCGGCTACCGCGTACGCCTCGCACGCCTTCGTTGCTGCGGCCAATGGCGAGGAGTTCGTGTTCCCGGTGAGCGAAGAAGTTGGCGCCTCGTCGATCTACGTCCGCGACGTCATCGAGGGCATCCTGCGCTTCGTCGATGCGCCGGGCGAGGGCCTAAGCAGGCGAATCTACAACCTGCACTCGTTCGCCCCCACCGCCGCCGAGGTGGCCAAGGCCATCGTGGCGCGCGTGCCCGACTTCCGCTACCGATTCGAGCCGGAGCAGCTGGCCATGGACATGATCGTGCCGCTGCCGAGCGTCATCGTCGACTGGAGCGCGCGCAAGGACTGGCAGTGGGAGCCGCGGTTCAACATGGCGGCGACCGCGGCGGACTTCCTGCAGGCACTCGGCGTGCCCTCCCGCTAGGCATGGAGTAGCCTGAGAGGCGTGAGCAACCAAGATCAGCTGATCGGCCGCGACCAGCGCCACATGATCCCCGTCATCCACGAGATCGAGCGCAATCAGCGCCCGGCGCTTCAGTCTCGTGTCCGCGGTGATGGGGCCCAAGGTCAGCGCGCCGCGCGTATCGGCGGGACGCGAGGTGAGGGCGGCATCGGTGAACAGGCCCGTCTTGTTGGCCCCGTGGAAGGCGGCGGGGATCCGGTCCCAGCTGAAATA
>CAJWOB010000087.1 GCA_913043885.1 uncultured Spirochaetaceae bacterium
GCGGAACCCGCCGTCCCCGCCGCCGGCTACGTAGATCACGTCGCCCACCGTGGCGGCAGCGGGGCCCCAGACCGCCATCGGCAGAGGCGGACCCGGCTCCCACCGTCCCAGCGCCGGATCGAAGGACCAGACCTCGTCGAACGGCTCGCCACCTTTGCTCATGTGAACGCCGGCAATCGCGTAGACCCGCCCGCGGCAGGCTGTGGCGGTCAACCCGGCGCGGGGAGATGGCAGCGGCGGCAGACACGACCAGCTCTGCCCCGTGAGGTCCAAGGCCTCGAACTCGCCGCGGGTCTTGAAGTGGGTGTCGTCACCGCTCTCCCGTTTCTCCTCGGCGGTACGGATCTGCTTGCCCCCGAGGACGTAGATCCGCTCGTCCAGCAGCGCGGCACCGATGTAACCGCGACATGTGGGGATCGGCGGGCCAGGGCGCCAGCTGTCGGTTTCGGCGTCGTAGATGTCGACCGTGTCGAGGGTCAGGTCATTCGACCCGGTCGGCACGTAAATCTCGTTGCCGACTCCGAGCGCCTGGCAGTCATGCTTGGCTTCCGGCAGGGAAGCCCGCCGCACCCATCCCATCAGCCGCCGCCCTCGAACCGGCTCTGCTCGTAGGCCTTGAACCGGGTCTCGACTTCCAGCTCGCCCGCGATCTCTTCCAGGCAGGCGCGATGGTGATCGCTCACGGAAATCCCATTCTCGGCGTAGTCGCGCTCCCGCTGCCACTCCAGCCCCCCGGGCAGCTCAGACTGCTCGTGTCCCGGGAACGGCTCCAATGCCCGCACCTCAGACACCCAGCGGTCCATCTCCGCCTGGTATTCCCCCACGTCCATGAAGGCCTCGATGCTGAAGGCGGCGATAAACGAGCCCTGGTTGGAGATCCACCTCGACTCGGGCGGGATGAGCTCCGGACTGTAGATGCCGGCGAGGACACCTCCCAGGCCGTAGGGAATCGCGGCAACGCCGAGCTCCTTGAAGAAAGCGAACGGCATCCGCGCAAAGAGCTCCTCGTCGTACTCGAGCATGCTCGAAGCCATGTCGAGGATGACCGGCGGCTGCTCGCCCGCCGGCAGCGCCACGCTGAGAGGTGAAGCGCCCAGGACCCCGCGCACGGAATTCTGCGGGTGGTAGCGGTGGGAGGAGAAAGCGATCCCGATGCAGCCGCGCGCCGCGGCGATGTGCGTGTACTTGCCGGCGCTGCCGAAGTGGAAGTGGTTGCGCGTCGTGACCGCTCCCGTTCCGTTCTCGAGCGCGCACTCTACCGCCCACTCCGTACCCTGCTTGCAGGGCAGGTGGCCCATGCCGCCGTCGCCGTCGAGGGTCTGTGTCGTCGTCGTCTGGCGAGTGACGCGGACCTGCGGAGTGGGATTGACCTCGCCGTCGCGGAGCATGCGGCAGTAGCCCGGCGCCTGCTGCGTGCCGTGGCTGAAGACCCCCCGCAAATCGGTGTGGACCAGCAGCTCGGCCATGGTCCCGGCACCAGCCGGCAACATGCCCGCCCTCGCGAACAGCGCCTGCACCAATCGCCGCATCTCGTCCGGTGGCACCCGGATACCGCTCCCCGGTGGTACGTTGCCCATTACTATCCTATCTCAGTGAAGAATCGCTGGCAGAGCCCTACTGCCAGCCGAGAACGAAGTTACCGGTCATATCGCTGAAGTAGTCGATCACCAGCCACGTCCCGGACACCACGAAGGCACCCAGGATCATCCCGATGAAGAAGGGCCGCAGCTGGCGGTAGAGCTTGCTCCCGCCGTACTTGAGCACGATGCCCTTGATCAGCCAGGCGAGAAAGACATTGAACCACATCACTCCCGAGGTGAACACCGTCCCGCCCATCGTCAGGCCCAGCGGATGGATGGGCCAGGAGAGAAACCGGGTCTGGCAGAACATGAGGCCCCACATCAGCCCACCACCGAAGAACGTGAACAGCCATCCGCCCAGGTCGGTCGTGGCCGTGCTGTTGAGCATCTGCGCCAGGTACCGGAGCGGAATGTCCGAGGAGACGTGCCAGAACCAGTTGTGCAGGTTGATACCGCCGTAAGTGTATGACAGGTACAGGATGATCCAGAAGCTGGCGATGAGCGTAACCAGCACCGCCAGCACCATCGCCCAGAAGTAGGGGCGCCGGCGCTTCTCGGGCACCGCCTCCTCGATCAGCCTGAGATTGTTCGCCGCCGACGCCATAGGAAAGGTGACGATGTCAGCAGTCCAGGGGTAGGTGTAGGCCAGCCCGGTGAGGCCCTGGCCGCCGAGCTTTTGAGTGCCGAAGCTGGCCATGATGAAGTCGGGAGCGATCAGCGGTGCCCGCACCAGGGCGACACCGGCCTCCACGACGATGCGCGAGAGCGCCAGGAAAAGCAGGAAAGCGATGATCAGGAACAGCGGCACCGCCCAGATCGGGACGCCAGCGGCGTTAAGCCAGACCGTCATCACCGCCAGCCCCAAGATGATGCCGAATATCGCCCCCCGGTAGGAGATGATCTCGCCGCCGTCGTCGACATCGCGGTCCCAAGCGAATGCCTTGCGGATAACCTCGCGCAGATGGGACCGCGCCTTCCACAAGGTGAAAAGGGCAAACATCACCATCGCCCCAAGCGCCTGGTGGGTGAGGTAGGGCGCACTCGGGTTCGAGAACCAGCCGAGCTTCTCGGTGCTGGCAATGCCCAGGATCCCGAAGACGCCGCGCTCTATCATGGTCACCAGGTAGAAGAACCAGATACCAAGCCCCAAGGGCTGGCTGATGAACCAGGAGAAGCCGAGCAGCGAGAAGGAGAGCTGCACCGGCACGTTGTTCCCCATGAGCTCGAAGCCGGAGGTCAGCGAGATACCGGGCAGGTACTGGGTGTAGTGACTCAACCCGTTGATCGAGCCGACGAACACCGGCACGGCAAAGCCGCGCCAGAACATCGCCTTGCGGAACAGGGGCGCGACGATGCCGCCGCTGCGCGACCCGGGTCCGGCGTCCACCATGTCCATCGGGGCCTGCATCATCGGGTAGAGCAGGCGCTCGTGATTGATCCAATGTTTGCGCAGCACCACCATCAGGCAGATAGCGACCACGTGCAGGGCCATCAGAAAAATCAGCCAGTAGCTCAGGGACTCTGCCCATCCCTTCCACGGGATCGCCTCGCCCTCGGGCAACCCCTCGTAGAAACCGCGAATCACCGAGGGTTCGTATGGCGCGATCCACAGGGGAACCAGCGGCTCGATCAGCTCGCTCCAGTTGTTCTCGGGGGTCGCGTAATAGTAAATGCCGGTGATCATCGGCAGCAGGTGCTCGGCCAACCCGAACGTAGGCAGGGATGCCGACACGAACATCATCGCGAAGATGAGCACGAGTTCCTCGCGCGAGAGGGCAAAGCTGCGCACCGCCCACGCGACCAGCATGTTACCGAGGACGAGGTAGAAAAAGAAGAAGAGAGCGATCGGGTTGCTGAAACACCAGGCGACGAAGCTGCCGCGAATGATGGTGTTCGCGTAGATGGCGCCGGTGCCGATCGCGACGCAGAAGACCGTGCCGAGGAGAAACGCCCTGAACGACGCCCCCCTACCCTCCATGGCGGACCGCCTTCTTACTCTTCACCGGGGAGCACGAGGCGCGCCAGCACCTCTTCGTCGATTCGGATCCGCGCAGCGTATTTGCGCAATATCCCGTCCAGGTACTCGTTGAAGAGCGCCTCCCGCTTCACGACAGTGAGGATGCCGCGGATGCGCCCGTCCGCATCCGCCCGCGTCGGCAGTTCGCCACCCCCCATGTCGTTGAGACGGAAAACCGAGAAACCCCCCTTGACCTGCAGCGGCCCGATAAGCTCGCCGGGAGAGGCGCCGGCGACGGCCTTCATCATCGCCTCTCCATAGACCGGCGTCTCGAAGGAGTGCATGTGGATCTCCGCGTGGCTCTCGACCGCGCCGTGACGCCGGGTCAGGACCGCCAGGCTGGCGAAGGTCTCACCCGTCCCGAGCCGCGCGCGCACCTGCTCGGCTTCCGGCTCGGTTTCCAGCAGGATCTCATCGATCTGCCAGGTCTTCGCCGAGCGCAGCTCCTCGCCGCGGGAATCGTAGTAGCGGGATACCTCCTCCTCACTGATCGCTATCTGGTCGGCCACCTCCTTGCGCAGCGCCCGAATCAGCAGGTCCCGGGTCTTGCGTGCCTTCCATGCCAGGATCTCGTCGGTGTCGGCGTAGCCGACGTTGCGCGCCTCTTCCCAGAGGAGCACCCGCGGAATGATAAAGTTCTCCGCGGTCCTGACCACGATGGTGCTGTCACCGTAGGGGCTGGGCCCCTCGCGCCGTTCCACCGCCTTGGCAAAATCACCGACGGTGATCTCGCCTCCTGCGTAGGTGTACAGCGGTCGCGCGCGTTCCTCCCCCGTGGGCACCCCCTCGGCCCGCATCGCGGCCAGCGTGCGCATCCCTTCCGACTGCAGGGTCAGGTTCATCGTGGCGACCAGTGAATCGATGAGGGCCGCGTTGGCCTGCAGGAAGCGGTCCCGCTTCAGCTTCCGGCCGATCTGGTCGTAATAGCGGCCGATGTCCGGCTCGGCGAGCGCGCTGCAGTACACGAGCATATAGCCGTCGCTGGTCTCCAGGGGCTCGGAGACAGCGCCCGGCGCCAGCGCCGCGAACACATGCCTTGGAACCCCCACCTTCTCCGCATCCCCCCAGTTGAGAACGCCGACGAGCCCGCCGCGCGGGGCCGACTTCTGGTCCAGAGAATGGATCTGGGCGAGCGAATCGAAGCGCGCGCCCGACGCCAGCCTGGAGTGAAGGAGTTGCGCCTCTTCCAGGGTGCGCACAAGCAGCCTGCTCAGCTCCTTCCCCTTGTCGTATTCCAGAAGCAGAAACTGAGCCCTGATGTCCTGGTCGGTAATCTGGAGGGCGGGCATCAACCGATCCCGATGATAGGCGTTGGTGGCCCGCTTGCGGAAACGGCGCTCCGCGTCCTCCTGGAATTCCGCATTCTCGTGCATGCCCCGGGCACGGGCCTCGACGACCAGCACCTCCTCGAGGATCAGGCTTTCCACGTATTCACGGCGCGCCGCCATGCCGCTCTTCTTGGAATGCAGGGCCGAGTCGAGGCCATCGGTGAATTTCTGTGCCGTTCCAAGCGTGATCCGGGCCGCGCCGGCCTCCGCCACGATGTCTTCTGCAGACGGTCCGCAGGCCGCGCAGATCAGCATCAGCGCAGCCGTGGTGGACAAGGATCGAATCATACGTGTTCCCGCTGCCGCACAGCCATCAGAACTCTCGTCCCGGACGCCGGCATCTCCATGTGGGTGCGGTCTCAACTTACAGAGCCGCACAAGCTGCTGCAATTCGCCGGACAGGGTAATAATCGTCGATGAACTCGATATAGACGGCGCCAAAGGAATCCCCGGACTTTCACTGTCACGTTGAAAGCCTGGGAAGGTCGACAGCGAGGCGCGCGGAACTGTCCCGGGAGGACGAGCGTCGCCGGCGAATCGTCGGGGCGTATCGTCAGTAAACTACGTGAATAGGGCGCAGCAGATCGGTGTCGCTCCCCGCATCCCGCTGCGCGTCCACGGACAGGCGCAGCAGGTAGACCCCGGGTGCCACGTTGGTGCCGAAAGCGTCTACCCCGGACCAGCGGACCGCGTAGGAGCCGCTCGCACGGGCACGCATCTGCTCCTCCTCCCACAGCAGCCGGCCCGACAGGTCATACATCTGGGCCGTCACCGCCCGCTCACCGTCAACCCGAACCACGTCGAAGGTCAGCTCCAGCGCGTCGTTGACGTCATCGCCGTTCGGCGTCACCACCGGCGTGCTCAGGACCAGACCCTCGATTCGCGGACCGCCCGGCGGCGCCAGAACCCGCAACACCCCGCTCTGGATCGACGCCACCGCGCCCTGGTCCGCATCCACCCGCTGCCATGCGCCCGACGACGACGTGTTGCCAACCTGCACCGACAGCGCCATGCCCTGACCGAAAATCACCGCATTCATGTCCACAGCCACCAGCTGGTTGCGACGCACGACCGACGGCAGCCGAAGCCAGAGCGAATCCGCGCCCGTCGCCATCACCTCAACCTCTGCTTCCACCGTGCCGCCACCCTCCTCCGCCAGCTGCGCCGATGTGCCCAGGCGCAGCTGCCGCAGGCGCAGCGGCACCTGGCCCGTCGTCGTCACCAGAATCTCGTCCACGCCCCGGCTCGTCGCGCCACGCCGTGGAAAGAGATACAGCGTCAGCGGAGACTCCGCGCCCAGCGCCGCAAGCTGAGTCGGATAAACCTCGCCCAGAGCCTGCGTCACCCACGCCCGGCTGTAGCGCACCTCCAACTGTTTCAGCACAGCCGTCTGCTCCGGGTCGTCAGACGTCAGACGAGCCCGCACCTTCATCAGCCGGCGCGGCGACGGCGACACCACCTGGTCGCCCGACGCCTCCACTGGACGGCTCCACTCGCTCCAGTCCGAACCCTCCACGATCGTCGAGTCGATCGGCCCCTTGAACGACGACGGCAAACCGTTGTAAACCGTCTCGGTTATCGGGTCGCTGGTGCCCTTGCGGTAGTACGTCCGGATGATATCCGTCTCGTTGCCCGTGCGCGTCGAGATCTCTATCTGCGTGCCCGGCGGCGTCTGCGCCTGCCAGTGGATCGTCGTCAGGTTGAGCAGCGAGCCCAGGTCAATCAGCGGCGACTCCAGCTCCACCACCGGCTGATAGCCACGGCCAAAACCCTGGAACTCCCGAATCGGCACCTGGCCCCCGTGTCCGGTCCAGGGCACTGTGATGATCTCGTAGCTGTAGCCGATGTAGCGCACCACCGTGAGTGGAAAGCGGGCCTCGTGGAAGATGCCGTCACCATCGCCCTCGCGGGCGTCCACCTGCATCCACAGCAGAGTGCCGTCCGGCGCCAGCGTGCCGTCCGAGATCAGCAGCCGGTAGTTGACGAAGGTTCTGGTCCGGAACTCGCTGCCGAAGAGGCTGCGGACACGGTCGAGCCAGTAGGAGGAGCCGAGGTCGATGACGATCTGCTCCTCGGCGTTGGCCAGCGCTCGCCCGAACGTGTCCTGGACCTCGTACCCGGTGTAGAAATCGCCGTCCACCGAGTTAGCCTGACCGCTGCGGCTTCCCGTGATCTGGCCCCTCCGCTCGTAGGTGCCCAGCATGATGTTCTGTCCGAAAGTCCAGACTTCCACTTCCGCCAGCCGCGGCTGCTCCCGCCGGTAGTACCTGGGCTCGCCCCGCTCCTCGGGATCCAGCAGGTCGTAGATTCCCTTCTCGACCTCCCATTCCCGGCCGGTATCGCTCCGGCCGAAGTACTGGATGTCGCCCTTCTGGGCGGCGGACAGCCCGTCCCAGTCGACCTTGGGAATCACCTCCGCCCGGCCCCGCCGGCTGTCCGTCATCGACACCTGGATCCAGCGGACGACGTCACCCTCGAACTGGCCGGCGACCAGCTTGGTCGGCGACAGCTCGAACGTGAATTCACGCTGGTTGCGATTCGGGCTTTCGGTGCGACCTACCTCGTGGTAGAACAGCTTGTCCGTGAGCGTCAGGGTCTCGCCGTTGGTCACGTGCAGTCTGAACTGGTAAAACGGGTCGCCCTCGCCTTCTTCGGCGAAACGCAGCGTGATCCTCTTCGCCGACACCGCCCGGCCCAGATCGATCTCCAGCCACCAAGTCTGCGCGGGATCATCTACATTCGGGCTCCAGTAGGTGTCGTTGCGGCCGTCCATCACCGCTGCGGCCCGCCTGCTGTCGGTGCCGGCGACGGCGCCGCCGAGCTTATCGTCCGCTTCGATCGGATAGTTGGAAGCGTCCTCGCTGGCGTTGTGCACACCCGGCACCCAGTTGGCAGTCACACCGCCGCTAGCGTCCACTTCCACCGTGCCGAACGCAGCCTGCCATTCCTCCCACTGCGGCTTGCTCTCGACGACGAGCCGGTCGGTCCGCATCACGTAGGCGTCCTGCCCGAAAGCGGTGGCCGCCATGAGCAGCAGGGCGAAGGTCATGACCGCGAACATCTGGCCGCGCATCTGTTGCGTCTGCATGATCTCCTCCGTCTCGGTCTGCCATGTGGCCCACTCGGTGGGCCCGCCCACCGCCTCCTGTGCGCGCACGGCCACGGTCTCGGCTTCGTTGCGGTCCGCGATGCGCAGATGCACGTGGGAGGTGGTCTCGCCCATGCGGAGCAGCGACTCGCCTACAGGCCATGGCAGCCCCACCAGCGTGCTGTCGATCATCGGCTGGTTGCTGGTGACGACCCCCGCCACCGGCACCTCGAGGGCGTTGATGGCGGCCGACGTCGTTCGGGTGCGCAGCGTGATCCAGTCGCCGACGCCAACGCCCAGCAGCCTGGCGACGCCCACGCCGAGCAATACGCCTTCCTCGTCGGGGACCTCGCCGTCCACCTGCCAGTCGGTCCGGGGGAAGGTGGCTTCGTCGGTAGCGGGGTCGTACACCAGACCGCGGACACGGATGAGGTCGGGGCCCACGATGACCTCGGGGGCGAAGACCACCCGGCGCGTCCACGCCACCGTGTTGTCGTCCAG
>CAJWOB010000088.1 GCA_913043885.1 uncultured Spirochaetaceae bacterium
GAGAGTGACCGATCGGGCCACCGAGCGTGGCGCTGTGGAGGCTGGCGTCCTCGCCGAGCCGGACCACGTCGGCGCGCCCACGCGGCGGCGCTGATGACGCCGCCTCCCAATCGGGAGTACGTTCACAGCGGCATCAGCCATGTTCAAGCGAAAACGGCGTGTCGACGCTTCCACCGACTTCCCCTCCGACGGCCAGCTGCAGGTCGAGCTCGACGAGCTGACCGCAACCTCTGATAGCCGCGAGCTCACCCGTGCCGACACCGAGGTGCGCGAGGCGGTGCAACGCGCCGCCAAGACCGACATCCGCAAGATCAAGCTGCTGGAGCAGGGGCGCTGTCCCGACTGTCAGGGACGCACCGAGAACTTCCACTTCACCGTGGTGTGCCCGGCGTGCGGATGGTTTCGCCGCACGACCCCGGAGGGCGGGCGCAGCGTCGTCTACCTGGAGACCGGCGAGACGATCGAGTGCGACAAGGTGTTCCGCGGCGGCCAGGATGAGCTGCTGTGCATGCGCGACGGCATCGTCATCTCCCAGGTAATGCGTTCCCACGTGCGCAAGGTGGACCATCACTGGGAGCCCGAGGCGCTGCAGAAGGCCAAGGCCCACGCCCACCGCACCCGGCACGGCGTCTGTTCCTGGTGCGAGAAGGACCTCGAGCAGGTCGCCTACGACGCCGTGCTGGTGGACTACGTCGCATTCGGCGCCTGGCAGGATCGCTATATGTTCTGCTCCGACAGGTGTCAGGACTCGTTCCGGCGCCAGTTCCCGCCACGGGTGCACCGCAACTGCTACGAGGTGGACTGCAACTCCTGCGAGCTGTGTATCAAGCGCTTCGATACCAGCCACGCATCGCCGCCGAGGGTACCTTCGCTAGCCCGTGGCTGAGACCATAGTTGTCGCCGGCGCCGGCACCACCGGGTTCCAGGTCGCCAAGCACCTAGTGGCCGACCACAAGGATGTGGTCGTCATCGAGAAGAACCCGGAGATCGCCAAGTACGCGGTCAACCATCTAGACTGCCTGGTCATCAACGACTCCGGCAACAACCTGAAGGCGCTCCGCGAGGCCGGCATCGAGAAGGCGGACTTCTTCATCAGCGTCACCGACTCCGACGAATTCAACATCGTCGCCTGCGGGTTGGTCTCCAGCGAGTTTCGCGTCCCCTGCAAGATTGCGCGGGTGCGCAACCCGGACTATGCGCAGTCCAACCTGTCCGACCGCTCGTTCCTGGACGTCGACTATTTCGTCAATCCCGAGGTGGAGGCAGCCAACGCGATAGTCAAATCGGTGGAGCAGGGCGCCACCAGCGACGTCATGCAGCTGGAGAACACCAACCTGCAGATGCGTAACCTACTGGTCACCGACGACAGCTACTTCGCCAACAAGACTATCGCCGACATCAAGCAAGGACTGCCGCACGAGTTCCTGGTGGCTGGGATCACCCGCGATGAGGACTTCTTCGTACCTACCGGTCGCTTGAGTGTGGCGATCGGGGACGAGGTGTTTCTGGTGGCCACCGAGGAGAGCCTCGACCAGGTGTTCGAGGACGCCGGCCGCCCGCGGGTACAGCTCAAGAAGATCATCATCGTCGGCGGCGGGCGGGTCGGCAGCTACGTCGCAAACGAGCTCACGTCCAGGAACGGCGGTCGGCGTGGCGCGCGCCGCCTGCTCAGCTATCTAGGGGTGCGCCAGAAGCACCTGAAGATAATCGACACCAGTTACGAGAACTGTAAGGCGCTGGCCGAGCGGTTCCCCGACGCCACCGTCATCAACAGCGACATCTCGGAGGAGGGTTTCTTCGAGGAGGAGACGATGATGGGCTACGACCTCATCATCACCACCACCGACAACCCCGAGCTCAACATCCTCGTCGCGGTCTATGCCAAGACCTTTGGCATCAAGCGCTCCATAGCCGTGGTAAACAAGTACAACTACCTGGCGATGGCATCGCGACTCGGCGCCGATGTGATCATCAGCCCCAAGAACAGCGTCGTGAACACCATCCTCAAATTTATTCGCCGCGGTCGCGTCAAGAGCGTGCGCAGTGTGCTCGGCGGCATGGCCGAAGTGATTGAATCGACCCTCGACGGGTCGCGCGGCTTCGTCGGGAAACAGATCCGCGACCTGCGCATGCCGGAGAGCTCGTTGGTGGTAAGCGTCACCCGTAGCGGGGAGCACATCGTCCCGCGGGGCGACTTCTTGCTGAACGACGGCGACAAGCTGACCGTCCTCGCGCGAACCGAGTCGATTGCCCGCGTCGAGGAGATGTTCAACTCCTAGCCGTGCCCCAGCGATAGCGGCGAGCGATGACCAGAGTCGGCGTCATCATCTACACCATCTCTGCGCTGCTGCTGCTGGTGGCCGCCTTCATGCTCGCCGGCGTGGTGGTGGCGCTGTGGTACCGCGAGTGGGACGCGCTTACCGCTTTCGCGTTCGCAGAGTTGGCCGTCGTGGCGGCGGGAGCGCTGGGTTTCTTCTCATTCCGGCGTTGGCGGCGCGAAGCGTTGCTCATCCGCGACGGCTTCCTGGTGGTGGCGCTTAGCTGGGCGGTAGTGTCCGCGTTCGGCGCACTGCCCTTTGTATTCAGTGGCGCCCTCCCCAGCTACACCGACGCGTTCTTCGAGACCATCTCCGGCTTCACCACTACCGGGGCCTCGGTCCTCAGCGACATCGAAGCGCTGCCGCGGTCGGTGCTGTTCTGGCGCTCACTCAGCCACTGGCTGGGCGGCATGGGCATCGTCGTGCTGACCGTCGCCGTCTTGCCTCGACTCGGTATCGGCGGGCTCAAGCTGATGCGCTCCGAGGCGCCGGGCCCTACCCTCGACAAGCTGACGCCCCGCATCGGCGAGTCTGCCAAGCTGCTGTGGTTCATCTACGTGGCGCTCACCGTCGCCGAGGTGGTGCTGCTGCTGTTCGCCGGGATGGACCTCTACGATGCGTTGACCCACACGTTCGGCACCATGGCCACCGGCGGGTTCTCCCCTCGCAATGGCGGTGTCGGTGCCTTCGACTCCGCGTTCGTCGACATCGTTATCACCGTGTTCATGCTCGCCGCGGGCGTGAACTTCTCGCTCTACTTCCAGGCGCTGCGCGGTCACGTTGGCAAGCTCACCACCAACATCGAGCTGCGGGTGTATCTGGCGATCTTCGTGATAGCCACGGCGTTCATCACCCTCACCCTTGGAGAGCGCTACGACACCATCGGCGAGCAGATTCGGTACGCCAGCTTTCAGACCGCCTCCATCCTTACCACCACCGGCTACGCCACCGCCGACTACGACCTGTGGCCGGAGCTGGCAAAGGCAGTGCTGCTACTGTTGATGTTCGTCGGCGGCTGCGCCGGCTCCACCGCCGGTGGCGTCAAAGTCATTCGGCTGGTCACCCTGCTCAAACAGGGGCTCAACGAGCTACGTTACCTCGTGCATCCGCAGGGCATCTTCCTGGTGAAGATCGGCGAACGGCCGATAAAGAAGGACATCATCTACACCGTCGCGGTGTTCTTCTTCCTGTATATAGGTCTCGTTCTGCTGACGGCGCTGGTCGTGGCCAGCGGCGGCACCGACCTGTTCAGCGCCCTCGCCACCGGGCTGGCCACGGTCGGCAACATCGGGCCCGGCTTCGGCGCCATCGGCCCCGCCCTCGACTACGGACACTTCCCGGTGTACGTGAAGTGGTGGTTGAGCGCGGCGATGCTGATCGGCCGCCTCGAGGTGTACTCGGTGCTCCTCCTGTTCACCGGCGTGTTCTGGCGGCGGTAGACTAGCGGTCGAGCAAAGATGCTGAGCTCCATCGTTCTGGCGGGCGGCAAGGGCACTCGGCTTGCCGATGCGCGTAAGCGGCTGGACCGCGATGCGTTCCGACATCTGCCCGCGGAAGCGTGGGGTGCGGTGGGGCCGAAGGCGCTCGCCCGTATGACCGCCACCGAGGCGGCGGGCGGTCCCGTCGGGCCCGCTGCTACGGCCACTACCGGTACCATGATCGAGTGGCACCTGGCCATGCACGCCGCCGATGCCGACATCGAGCGGGTGACGATGGCGTTGGGGTTCGGCGGTGAGCTGGTGCGTGCCCACCTCGGCAGCCGTTTCGGAGCACTGGAGCTGGACTATCTGATCGAGCGGCATCCCGCCGGCACGGTGGCGCCCCTGGCGCGGCTCGCCGCCGATGGCCGCCTACCAGACGGGCCGACGGTCTACGCCAACGGCGACAACCTGATGGAGGTGGCGCTGAGCGACCGCTACCACGAGGGCATGGCGCTTGCAGAGCGAGCGGGTATGAACCTGGACCTGCTGGTAGTCGACCTGGCCGCCATGGTGCCGTGGGAGGAGTCGGAGGCCTACGGCACGCTGGACTGGGACCCGGAAAGCGGCAGGGTAGCGGGATTTCGAGAGAAGGCACCGTTTACCGACAACCCGAAGATCGACAGCGAGAACGGGCCGGTGACCCCTATAAACTCCGGCCTGTCGATCATCAACAATCCCAGGGCGCTGTGTGCGGCGTACCTCGCCGATTCGGTAGTCGAGGCGTCGCTGCGTCTGGAGGCGGGCGAGCTCGCCTACGCCAGCCATGAGTCGCAGGTCAAGTACGAGACCCTCTACGAGCAGGTGGCGGCGGAAGGCAACATGCTCGCGGTGGCGTCCGGCGGCTACTGGACCGACCTCGGTACCGAGCAGAAGATCGAGGAGGCGGAACGCCGCCTCACGTCCCTCCCCTTCGCCAACTCCCTCCCCCAGCGGTAGCTGGCAGGCGGTCCCGCTCGTCCCGCGGTCCGCTAGGCTAGGTCGACTCCTCCTCCACCGGGTTGGTCAGGTCGCCAATCCCCTCGATAGAGACGGTCACGGTATCGCCGGGCTGCAGGAACACCGGAGGGGTGCGCGCCGAGCCAACGCCGTGTGGGGTCCCGGTCATGATGACGGTGCCGGGTTGCAGTGTGGTGCTGCCACTCAGGAATTCGATGAGGGTGCGGACATCGAAGATCATGTCCTCCGTGTTCCAGTCCTGCATGGTCTGACCGTTCAACGTGGTCTTGATCGGTAGGGCATTGGGGTCTCCGATCTGGTCGCCGGTGACCAGTGCCGGGCCGAGCGGCAGGAACGTGTCGAAGGTCTTGCCCCGACACCACTGGCCTCCCCCCCACTCCAGCTGCCAGTCGCGGGCGCTGACATCGTTGCCACAGGTGTAGCCCAACACGTAGGCCAGCGCCTCGGCGGCCTTGACGTTGCGTGCCGGCCGTCCGATCACTACCGCCAGCTCGCACTCGTAGTCAACCTTGTCGCTGCGCAGCACTCGCGGCAGCACCACCGGGTCGCCGGGGTGCTGCAGTGCCGAGGGCGTCTTCATGAACACCATCGGCCGCTCGGGCATCGGGAATTTACCCTCCTCGGCGTGGCGCCGGTAGTTGAGTCCGATGCATATCACGGCGGTGGGCACCACGGGCGCCAGTAGCTTGTAGTCGCTGACCACCCGGCGCGTGACCGAGAACTGCCCCGGCCCAGAGCCGAGGCCGCCGGCAGCAAGCGGATCGCCGTTGATCGCCACCACGCTGCCGTCGTCGCGCAGCTCGATGACGAAATTGCCGCCTTTGTGGTAGGCGTGCAGCGACACCTGGCCCTGTTCGGTGAAGAGCTCGTGCCCGACGCCGTCGACGAGCGCCGCGGGTTCCGCATCCTCATGGGCGAGGTCGGCAAGGGCATCTACTTCGACAACGGCTCCCAGTTCCTCGTGCTCAAGCCGGACGCCTCCGCAGTGCGCGGTGAAGCCGCCGACGTGTCGTGGCTCGACGAGGCGCAAGAGATCGAGCCGGAGCCGGAGGCCGACGAGGTCGCGGCTGCCGCCACGGCCGCTGAAGGCGTGGAAGTAGCCGTGCCCGAAGCGCCCGACGGATCAGGGTCGGAGGATGCTGAGGCAACCGAGGCGGAGGAGGACGCCGAGGAGGCCGACGCGACGGTCCCGGACGCCACTGTGCCCGCGGCGCCGGTCGCCGGGGTTGGGGCAGGTCGATTCTCATGCTCGCAAGGTGCCTCCACGCGGCACACGAGCCTTCCTCGGTTGCCGATCAAATAGAGCCAGTTTTCGCACAATAGTGATTATAGTCAGTGTTTAACACGAACGTAAGTCACTTATCTTCAATAACTTCCGGCTCAACATCTATGACTTTGGTGCGAAATCGCTTCCATGAATCGAGCATTTGCGCGCATACCGCGCCATTAATCTCCAATTTGGCTGTGCCGGTGACTTCGAGTCTGGCGTTCTGCCCGAACTGATTTGGGTAGATTCTCTCCAGTTCCCACCCTGCTTTCTGCCACTGACCCGCGGGCAATTCACGGAGCCTAGCCAAGGTGCAACGGACGTGCTCGGCCTGAGCCTTTTTTAGTGCCAATGCAAAGCCCTCATTCTCCATGACCCAGCGTGCAACTACCTGCTGGTTTACGCCGTGCAGGTCCCCTGCTACCACCCAAGGCAGGCCATCATCGGTGACACTCTTGACGATGGATTCAGCGGTCTCGGGTTCGAATGCGCGGGCGGGTCTACCGATCTTTGCGCAACCTGCCTCAGTGATTGCTCGCTTGGCATCGGCCACCTTGGGCACCTTGCGTTTGGTCTTCTTCTTGACCGCCTTCTTGGTGCCCGCCTTTACCGCCATTCAATAAACCTAGCGGCTCCTTGGTATAAAAGCAAACGGGTTCTGTAGCAGTAAAGTGCAGTGAAGCGTACTGTCCTAGCTTAAATCGCCAGGATTATGTGGGAAGTTTGCTGTGGGCTCTCTCGGGCGGCGGCGAGTTTAGGATAAGGGGAGACCCCTACCCTGAGGTTTTCGGGGGTCAAAAAACATACCACCACCGCCACCGTCGTTTCCAGTAGAAGTTCGCGAACCAAGTCTTTCGCTCAACCTCTGGTTCCTCAACATTGCCAAGGTGTTGTTCAGCGGAGACAAGCTCCCACCCCTCCATGCTTCGGCTACTGCACTCTGAGAGCGTACGGAGGTGTATTACCACCTTGCGCGGGTGATGTTATCATTGAAATTGGGGTTCAGACCGTCACGCGTGCGCACGTGCAATTCAACAGCTTTGTTCAGGCCGTCGTTGTTCAGCTGCGCAGCACTGCCGTCAGACTTGGAGCTCTGACCTTGGCTGGCTTGCAAGCCGGCCATGCCATGTCTTCGATTTGTGTTGGGTGTCCAAGCGCGATTGAGCGCCGAGGTTGCCGGCCTCCAGCTGCCGACCCAGTAGCGACCTATTGAGGGATAGTAGCGGCTGTTTCCACCCTCACGAGTAGAGCCATTGCGGGTTTGACCCAGAATGGTGTTTGGGCTCAGTTCGTCACCACCGTGACAGACACCGTAGCTGATGCCACGCCAAGCCCTGTTCGTCTGGCGCATATCGGTTCGCCACCTGTCATTCTGAGACTTGGCGCGCGGATCGCATGGCGAAAGCATGACCTTGGTGCTCAGATCATCGCACAGGGTCGGGTAACGATCGCGGTTGAAGATCCAATGTATCTGATATTGTGCGGGAACACCGGTCGTACCGGTTAAATGCCAAATCATGCGATCGTCATTTTCCGATGCAAACCCCTTGAGGGCCACGGAAATTTGTTTCAAGTTGCTGGTGCACTTGACACGGTTAGCACGAGCCTTGGCTTTTCCCAGCGCGGGCAACAGCATGCTGGCCAAGATGCCGATGATGGCGATAACCACCAAAAGCTCAATCAAGGTAAACGCTTTTTGGGTCTTTTTCATTGTTGTGTCCTTATGTTATGGGTCGGGTATCAGATTGGAGATTAAAACACAAACGGCTCAAGACATCAACAGCAATGTCCCCACTCGCGCGAGTAACCAGCCCCTCGGGGAGGCGATCACGGGGGGATTTTGTAATCCACACAATGTTCGTACCGAGCCATAACGCCCACAGGCTACCCCCACGCCCCACATTGGCAAGGGCTGAGCCATAATGCCAACAGCCTAGCTACCTCACCCGCACTGGCAAGACTGGCTCTCTCGCCACTGACGGGTGGTAGAAAATCAATCTAGATTGATGGCTCTCTCGACGGTGGCTACTTGATGCGCTTGCGGTAGATGACAGTATCACCACTCATTGCGAATGGCTCAAATCCCACCCCGCCTCGATCATTCGCCTCCCACTCTTGCTGGTCATCCCAAACGTGATGCACGTTCCAGAACACGCCCGTATCCTTCGGAGGAAAGGCAGCCACGCCGAAGATGATGGTCGTGGTTAGAAGTGCGCCAATGATGAGGGATTTGAGGTCGATGTTTTTCATGGTGCCACCAGCCTAGCAACCCCACCTGCACTGGCAAGCGCTGGCTCTCTCGGCGGTGGTTATTTGGAGCCGTTTGAAGTCCTCTTCTCCATAATCTTTTGACCGTGTTTTATCCTCTGTTTTCCACTTGGTAAGCCGGTCCGAGCACTTTTGGTGTCACTAGGCTTGACCTTGAGTTGCTTGGCGATGCAAAGCTCCATAAATTCAGCACGAG
>CAJWOB010000089.1 GCA_913043885.1 uncultured Spirochaetaceae bacterium
GCGGCGTCGTGCATCGTTACGTCAACTGGTTGTCATGGCGCTACATCTACGTGCTCAGGACTCCGATCCATGCGTTGACATGCTAGCAGCCCGAGCGGTATACCAGTCAGGCACTTTTCGGGGTGCACAGGATAGGGATCTGTCCGTTCCTACCTGTTACGCTCAACTCGCTGATGGAGAAAGAGGATGAGGAGCGCATTGCGCATCGCGGCGGTGCTCCTGCCCTTCGGCCTCGTGAGTGGGGCGGTAATGGCGCAGGAATCAGGTGCAGGTGAGGCCGAAACGGCCCCAGCTGAGCCAGTCGTTGCACCTGCGCCAGAGCCAGGCCCGCCCCCGATGCCGGCGGATGCCACGGTTCCACCACCGATGCCTTCGCACGACGGAACCACGACGCCCGGTGCGGGAGCCGTGATGGAAGAGACGCTCTCCTCTGTCGCGGACGAGGAGAGCGAGGACGCGGCGGCCGGCGGGTGGCCGGGTCGCCAACCGGACCGCCGCTGGGCTGTCGCGCCCATGATCCGTGCAGCGCCACCACCGCGTCGCCGACCAGCTCGGCGCGCAACGCCCCTTCTGGCACGAATTCCATGCCCAGCGGCGCGCTGCGGGAAGGCAACAGGGCCACTGGCAGGGTCACCTCGCCCTCACCGCGCGGTGGCCGTGTGCCGATGCAGCGGTCGCGGATCAGTCGCTCGCCGTCGAACTGAAACCATGGCATGCCGTGGAACGAGCCGGGATCGATACGGCTGAAGTACTCGGGTGGCACCTCATAGCCGAGGTGGTCGGGGCCGTTGTTGGCCGCGTACATCGCACCGGTGGCCGGATGCCACGAGAAGTCCACCGGGTTGCGTAGCCCCGAACCGAACGCTTCGAAGCTCGCGTCACCGCCGGGCTGCTCCAGCAGTCGGAACACGCCGCCGCGACGCCTACCGAACGGGTATTCGCTACCCAGGTACTGGTCGCTGCAGTTGCCGGAGATGCCGATGCTGGCGAAGACGCCACCGTCGGGACCAAGACGGACGGTGCGGCTGCTGTGGCCTATGCCCCCCGGCAGACGCGCTACCAATTCCACGTCGCGAGGAGCAATGGTGGTCTGTCCCGGCCGATACGGGGCGCGGTAGAGGCCGTCGGTCTGCGCGATCAGCATCTCGCCGTCTCGCAGGGCGACGCTGTGCGGATAGCCTGACAACCTCACCACCGAGATGGCGGTTCCATACGGCGGCGCCAGGCGGTAGACGTGCCCGCCCGCCGACCCGGCCAGCAGGTCGCCATTTGCGGCAAAGGTCAGCATCCGCGGCCGCTGCATGGACGACTCCAGGAGCTCGAGGACAAAGCCCGTGGGGATACTGGCCACCACCTCGCCCGCCGGTGTGACCAGCGTCACCTCCTGGTAGCGGAGCCGATCCGGCTGGGCGTGCGCGGTGAGGCCAGCAAGCAGCCACGCGAGGCCCACGGTGGCAAGGGTGAGGCCCCTCAGGGCACGGTGCCTCTGGGAGCCACCCACCTACCACCCCTCTCGGCGCCGTAGCTCGGTGATGTGGGCGACGTGGTGGCGCCCGTGCCAGGCGTACAGGGCGATGGTGTTGCCCAAGGGGACCGGACGCCCATGTTCGGGATGAATGTAGGTGCGCTGCAGGTCCGCGCCGGTGGCCGGGCGCAGCAACGCCACCCAACGCCGATGCAGACCCTCCAGCAGCGCCACCGAGGTCTGCACGTCGACGGTGTTGTCGGCGGTCGCCGCCCACGCATCCTGCAGGTACGGCTTCACCGTGGGCTGCTCCTCGGTGAGCAATAGCTTGCAACGGATGAAAGCGTTCATGTGGCTGTCGGCCAGATGGTGCACAACCTGTGACACCGACCAGCCTTCGGGCCGATACGGCGTTGCCAGCTGGGCGTCCGACAGGCCGGCGAGCGCAGCGCGTAGCTCATCGGGGAGCGAGGCTATCTGGTCCAGAAGCGGGGCCGCGTCGGCGACCGACACCTCGGCCACCCTCTCGAATCGTCCAATCGGAAAGCGTAGGTCGTCACTCATATCGGGTATCACCAGAATCTCGCGACTTGGCAGGCAGCGGTCAACCGCGGGGCCCAACAGCCGCCGCAGCCGGGTCGCGCGAACCGGGGGATAGTGGCAGGCTGGGCGCATGGCGGACGGCGGCGAGCACAGCAGCATCGGTCGGCAGAGTGCGGCGCTTACCGAGGAGCATGTCGCCCAGTTCCTGGACCGTGGCTACGTCGTGGTCGGGGATGCCTATCCAGAGGCCTTGCGCGCCGAGCTGGCTGCCGCAGTCCGCCGCGACCTGCCGCCGTGGGAGCAGGCGCAGGCGTCGGCGTCGCTTCCCGACGACCGCGTCGGCAGGGACCAGTTTCCGTACGCGCAGCAGATCCTCAACCGCTTCATCGTCGATCCACAGCTGCTGGGGTTCGTGCGGCGCGCGCTACAGACCGATCACATCCACTTCCGCTACGCCCACAACTGGGTGCGCTACCCCCTCGTCGGCGCGACGGTGAAGGCGTCGAGCGTGCACCGCGACCACGGCAACAACTCCCTGCTGCCCCCCAACGACGACGTCCGCTATGGGCAGGTCAGCTGCTGGTACTTTCCTGAGGCGGTCGCCGACGACCAGGCGCCGATGTTGATTGTCCCGAAGGAATATGGCGCTGACGTTGCCCGGGGCGTGCGGCTGGTCGTGCCGGCGGGCACGCTCATGCTGTTCAACACCCAGCTGTGGCATTCGGCGACGCCGTTTCGGGCCACGACCGGCCAGCGCTACTCGATTACCCGCATCTACGGACGCGCCGACCACTACTGGGAGGGGGTGGGGTTCATCACCTCGTTGGGTTCCAACCAGTACTTCCGCGAATTCATCGGTGGCCTGACCGCGACAGAGCGCGGGGTGTTTCGCTTCCCACCGCCCGGCCACCCCTACTACACGCCGGAGGCGCTCGCTGCGCTAGAGGTGCAGTACCCGAGCTGGAATGCGCGCGGCGAGTACGGGCTGGTAGCGACGGAGCAGCCTGACCCGCCGCCGCTCTCCCGGTTCCCGCTGCCGGCCGAATAGGCGGGGCGGCACGTCGGCGCTGACGGAGTAGATCTCCTAGTCGTCGCGGTCTGAGTGGCAAGACTGGCCGTCCCGCTGGGCGGAGAAACGACACGCATTCGCCGCTCCTGGTGGGTACATTGACCGCGTCAATGGAGCCGGTTCTGGTCGCCTTGCTGTTCGCCGACCGCGTCCTCGAAGAGAAGAACGGTAAGAAGAGCGTCATCGGCATCTTCGACCGCTTCGCGGCAACCCAGTTCCCAAAGCAGTTTCCGCCCTGGTTCATCTTCGCCTCGGTAACCAACGTCGTCGGCCGGCACAGCTTCGCCCTCAACCTGGTAAAGGACGATGGCAGTGACCACCCGGTGGTGAGCTTCAACGGTCAGATCGACGTGAAGGCGCGCTCCGGCCCGGTGGAGCTGATCTTCCAAGTGGCCGGGGCCACGTTCCCCAGCGAGGGCGACTACTCGCTGGCGTTCGATCTGGCCGGCAGTCGCGTCGGAAACCGCATGCTCCACGTGCACCTACTACAGAAGGGCGGCCGCCCAGAGCCGCGCTAGTTGCCATCCAGCGCCGATGACGTAGGCTGTGGCGTGCCCGCCACCCCTCTCCGGCTCTATCGCGGGCATCTGGTCGCCCTGGTGGTATTCGCCAGCAGCGGGCTCACCATCGGCTCCGTCCAGTACGCCTTTGGAGAGTTCGTGGGTCCGCTGCGCGCCGAGTTCGGCTGGACCCAGACGCAGATAAACCTGGCGCTCTCGTTCGCCCTCATCGCCAACCTCGGCGCGCCGTTGATCGGCCGCGCCGCCGATCGCTGGGGTATTCGCCCGATCCTCGTTCTCTCGCTTCTGGCGCTCGCGGTCGGGTTCCTGCTGCGCCCGCTCATCAGCGAGCTATGGCACCTGTACCTGTTCTCGTCCCTGGTCTATCTCGGTTTCCCGGGTGCCACCCTGTTCGCGGTCGGCAAGCTGGTGAAGCTCTGGTACCCCGCCACGGCTGGCCGCGTGACGGGCGCGGTTACTTCGGGCAACAACTTCGGCGGCCTGACGCTGCCGGCGCTGGCGGCGGTGGTAATCGCCGCGGCCGGGTGGCGGGCCGCCTACGTCGCCTACGGGCTGCTGTCGGTGGCGCTGGCGGTGGTTGCCCTGCTGGTGGTTACCGAGGAGCGCACCAAGGTAGCGCGCGCCATGGACGCCAGCGGGCGCGCCCACCTCAGCGGGCACAGCGCGGCCGCATCTGCCGAAGGGCTCACCCTCCGGGAGGCGCTGCGCAGCCGTCGCTTCCTCCTGACGATGGTGGGGCTGGTTGCGGCCAGCTTCACCTACCAGGGAGTGCTCACCCAGCTGCGGCAGCACTTCCAAGAGCTCGGCATGCCCCCGGCGCAGGCCACCATCGGCCTGGCGGTGATCGCCGCCATGGGCGTGGGCTCGAAGCTGCTGTTCGGCCGCGCCAGTGAGTGGATCACCGCCCGTTGGTCGACGGTGATCTCGGTGAGCCTGCAGGCCGTCGGCGTCACCGTGCTTGCCCTGGCGAGCGGACCGACCGCGGGCTGGGTCGGTATCGTTATCTTCGGCACCGGCTTCGGCGGGCTCGGCGCGCTGCTGGTGCTGGCGGTGCAGGAGGTCGTCGGCATGAAGCAGTTCGGCACCGTGATGGGCGTGGTGCAGAGTGCCGCTGTGGTGTCACTCGCCGGTGGCCCATTACTCGCCGGTATCGTCCACGACGCCACCGGAGGCTATGGCCCGGCATTCCTGGTATTTGCCGGCGTGTTTGTCGTGGGCGTGCTGCTGATGGTCGCGGCCAGACCGGAACAGCGGCCTAGCTAGCTACTCGCGGGGCTGGAGGCCACTCTCTTATCCGTATAGCGGCCGGATAGAGCGTGAATAGGTCGATCTGGCTACCTGCACGCTATCCGCATAGCGATGGGCCACGAAAGCGGTACGCGGCGCCGCGCGGCGTGAACTGGTGATCGTAGTGGACGGTCATCCAGAGGAACGGCCCCTGCCACATCCAGCGGTGCGGCGGCTCCAGCCGCCCCAGGTGCTGGCAGGCCCGCTCAGCCGACGCCGCCACCCGGAATTTGCGCTCCAGCATCCGCCTCACACTCACGATGGCCTCACCCCAGACCCCAGACCCGCGCGGCGTTGCCGCCGAGGATCCGCTCGCGATCTCCCTCGCTCAGGAACGCGAGGCCCTCGTGAATCAGCCGCAGCTCGTTGGCGAGTGAGGGCCACCCGTGCTCCTCTCGCAGCGCGCCGGGGAAGCCGGTGCCCCATAGCACGCGCTCGGTGCCGAACGCGTCCACTGCCGCCCGAATCGCCGGGTGGACGTCGCGGAACGGAAAGGCTTCCTGCGAGCGGCCATGCACGTCCGATAGCTTGATGCACACTGCCTCGTGGCGCGCCAGCTCAAGCACCGGGCGGTAGGCGTCCGGATCGGTGGGATCCGGGTAGCCGAGGTGGTCGACCAGCAGCGCCAGGAGCGGATGGCGACTGGCGATCTCGGCCACCTGCGGCGCGTGGCGCGCGTCCATGTGGAACTGCACGACGGCGCCCCGCTCGGCCAGGCACTCCCACAGCGCCGTGTTGGCGGCCGATACCAGCAGTGGCTCGTCGTAGTACAGCGGGTGGAATCGAAAGCCGTGGAGCCCGCGGTCCAGCCAGCCAGCGGCCGTCGCGGCGTTGTCGGGATCCTCCGGGTCGAGCAGACCCTGGCCGACGAAACGATCGGGGTAGGCGGCCACCGAGTCGGAGATGTAGGCATTGTCCCAGGTCGACCAGCTACTCTGCACCAGCGCGGCACGATCCACGCTGTTGGCGTCCATGTCGGCCAGCAGCTCGGCGGTGGTGCCGGCCCGCGACGGCTCGCCGGTGAAGCTCGGTGCGGTGGGACCAACCGGGTAGCGGGGTGGATCGATCTCCCACACGTGGACGTGGCTGTCGACGATCATCTGTCGTGCATGCTACCGCATGCACGCGCTACAATGCCGCGCCCGCGGGCGGTGCCATCTTGACGGCGTCAACTGGCATTCATCAGGCCCTACGGCAGCGGCGCGTGCAGGGCGACCAGTGCCTCGCCCTCCCCCTCCTCGATCCCCACCACCTGATCCAGGCGCAAATCGGTCTCCTGGCGGGTCATCACCGGCATCCCCAGCGCGTCGTTGTGGTAGCGCAGCTCCCGGGCGCCGCTATCGGCAAACCGCCGATGTGACTCGAGGCGTGCCTTGGTGCGGCGGCTGGCCTCGCGGGCACCACCAAGCAGCACCTGCCGGGCATTTGCCGCCCGCTTGGGGGCGCGCTCTACGCCGACGCTATTGCGCCGACCGGCGGCCGCCGCCAGGCATACGGTCCCGGTGCCGAGGAACGGGTCGAGCACCACATCGCCGCGCGCCGAGTACATATGCACCAATCGGAAGGCCAGCTCGAAGGGAAACGCGCCGGTGCGGTCGGCGCCCTTCCCCTGCCGCACCCCTTTGAAGGTCCATAGGTCGGAGAACCATTGATTGCGCTCCTCCCAGAACACCGCGCTCTGCCGGCGGCGGCGGCGCTCGGCGGCACCGTCGAAGGTGCGGGGAGCTCCCTTGCGCAGCACCAGGATGAGCTCGTGCTCCAGGGTGACGTAGGCACCGGCTGGCAGCATCCCGGAGCCCATGAACTTGTTGGGGGCATTCGTCTCCTTGCGCCAGACGATGGGCGGCAGACAGACAAAGTCCAGGCGCAGGAACGCGGTCGTAACCCGAACGTGGTTGGCGAACAGCCGGAAGGAGCCGCCGATCGACCGCGTCGCGTCGCCGACGTTGATGCAGGCGAAGCCGCCGGGCCGGGTGACGCGTGCCACCTGACGCCAGACCGCATCTATCTGCCGGTGCATCGCCTCGAAGGCAGCGGGGCCGTCCTTGGCTGCGAGGGCGGCCGCGACCTTCGGATCGGCGGCGAACTCGGCATCCCACTGCTTGATCATCGGATAGGGCGGCGAGGTGACAGTCAGGTCCACCGATCCGGCGCGCAGAAACGACAGCCTGGCGGAGTCGGCGGTGTGGACCTGGTGGGTGGTGGTTGCCTCTGCGCCGTTCACGTGCAGGCGGCACTATACCACTGCCGTCTAACGGGTGCGGCCCGCCCGCCACCTGTGGCTACCCCTGGCGTTGCATTCGCGATCGGATGGAACGACACTTATAGAGTGCCCCGCCGGCGTCCCTCGATAGATATGGCCAGTATCGACTTCGTGCACGCCAGCCCCGTCTACGTGGAGGAGCAGTATCGGCAGTATCGCGAGGACGCCGCGTCGGTGGGCAGCGACTGGGCGGCCTTTTTCGCGGGATTCGAGCTGGCCGGCGGGCAGCTCGCCGGACTTGGTGGCAATGGCGCGGCTGCCAGTGCCGCCACCGACGCCACCACCGAGCCCCGCACCGGTGCGGCCGAGGATCGCGGCGTCTACGGCCTGGTCAACCGCTACCGCAACCTCGGCTTCCGCGCCGCGGCCATCGATCCCCTCGGCCATCACCCCACCGACCACCCGCTGCTGAGCCTCAACGAGTTCGACCTGGACGACGTCGCGCCCACCGCTCACGTGGGCAGCGGCGGCTTTCTGGGGGCCACTGACAGCACCCTCGGCGACCTGCTCGGCAAGCTACGGGAGACCTACAGCGGCCCGATCGCGGTGGAGCTGTCGTCGATAACCGATGCGTCGCAGCGCCACTGGCTGCTGGAGCGCATGGAGCCCACCTACAACCGCCCGATCCTCAGCAAGGAGGATCGACTATCGGTGCTGGAGATCCTCATTCGGGCGGAGGGGTTCGAGCGCTTCCTGGGCACGAAGTATCTCGGCCAGAAGCGGTTCTCCATCGAGGGTGCGGACACGCTGCTGGTGATGCTCGACACGCTGATGGAGCACGGCGCGGAGCTGGGCTTGCAGGAGTTCATCTTCGCCATGGCCCACCGCGGCCGCCTCAACGTCCTCGCCCACACCCTGCGCAAGCCGTTGGAGATCATCTTCAGCGAGTTCGAGGGCACCGCCCACGACGCCGAATCTCCCTGGCGCAGCGACGTGAAGTACCACCTCGGCTACTCCACACACCACACCACCCGCGGCGGGCGCGAGGTGTACACGTCCCTGGCGTACAACCCCTCCCACCTGGAGTTGGTCGACCCGGTGGTGGAGGGCAGCGTGCAGGCGCGCCAGGACCACAGTGACGACACCGCCCGCAAGCACTCGATCCCGGTGGTGATGCACGGCGAGGCCGCCTTCACCGGCCAGGGCATCGTGCCGGAGACCCTCAGCCTGTCCGAGTTACCCGGCTACCATACCGGTGGCACCATCCACATCATCGTCAACAACCAGGTGGGCTTCACCGCCACGCCGGAGCAGACCCGCTTCACCCACTACCCCACCGACGTGGCCAAGATGATCGAGGCGCCGATCAT
>CAJWOB010000090.1 GCA_913043885.1 uncultured Spirochaetaceae bacterium
GGCCGCCGCGACGTCCACCACCTGGATCGATGGCAGCGCCTCCTCTGCCAGGCGGTCGGACAGATCCGCCACCGCCTCGCGCAGCGGCGCGAACCAGGCCGCAGCTCCGTAGGTGCGCGGCAACCAGTCGTCGTAGCGCCGCAGCAGCAGCCCCGGATCCTGCAGCTCGGCCACGAAACGCTCGTACGAGGGATTGCGGGGCCGCCCGCCGGCGGCGCGATTGCTGAGCTGGCCCGCGTGGAATGTGGCCTTGGATGGCACCGGCACCACGACCAGCTGGATGCCGAAGCGGTCCAGCTCGGCGGCAAACAGAAGCACGCCGAGCGCGGGATCTGGCAGGGCGGCCCCGCTGGCGAGCCGCGCCCGCAGATGGGCGGGGGCAAGGAAGGGGCGACCAACGACGTGATCGACATCCGGTACGAAAAACAGCCAGCCGCCGCGACCGAAGTACACCTGCTCGTTGCCACCGCCGGTTCTCTCGCCCAGAAAGCGCTGCACCGGCGCGGCCAACCGTTCCGTGAGGTGCGAGTCGGCGGACACCCGCCGCTCGAGGCGGCCGCCGGCAGCTGCCAGGCGATCGCTGAGCTCCTGCACCACGCCCAACCCCGGCACACCGAGCTCCTGGCTAGTGCCGGGAAGTGGCGGGTCCTCGCCCGCGGGACCCTCACCCGTGGGCGCTTCGACCCCGCCGACCTCGAACAGCACAGCGGTCGCCACCGTAGCCACGAAGGCGAGGGTGAGGGCCACGAAATGCAGGCGGGTAACGCGAACACCGGCCAGCTCCGCCTGTGCCACTTCCATCCGCTCGTCGGGCGGGCGCCTGCGGTGAGAAGAGACGCGCATCAGAAGATGAAGTAGATGAAGGGGTTGAATGTCTGGGTCGCCAGCGCCACCACCGCCAGCGCAAACACGACGTAGATCGCCGTCAGCTTGGCCCAGTTGAGACGCACCGCGAACGACGTGGACTGCGGTGCTACCCACACCACGAACGCTGCGATGGCCATTACCGCCAGGTAGAACGGCTGGTACAGCAGGCCAGGCAACAGCGCCGCCGACTCCGCTGCCGGCATACCGAACATCGCCCCCAGATAGCGAAGCGCTTCGTGCAGCGATGCGGCGCGGAAGAACACCCAGCCGACGGCGACCAATGCGGAGGTGGCCGCTACCTGTGCCCAGCCGGGCAGCCGGCGGTAGGGAGACCGCTTGCCGAGCAGCCGTTCCACGATTAGCGCCGCGCCGTGGAAGGCGCCCCAGACGACGAACGTCGCCGACGCCCCGTGCCAGAAACCGCCGAGCAACATCACCGCGGCCAGGTTGAAGTAGGTGCGGCCCTGCCCCCGCCGGTTGCCCCCCAGCGGCAGGTACAGGTAGTCGCGGAGCCAGTGAGACAGGGAGAGGTGCCAGCGGCCCCAGAACTCCGTGATCGACTGCGACCGGTAGGGGCTGTCGAAGTTCCTGGGGAAGACGAAGCCGAGCAGCAGCCCCAGGCCGAGGGCCATATCCGAGTAGCCGCTGAAGTCGAAGTAGATCTGGAAGCTGTACGCGGCGACGCCGAACCAGGCCTCCGGCGCCGCGATACTGGCGGCCCCGAATGCGATGTCGGCCGCCCGGCCCATCGGGTTGGCGATTAGCACCTTCTTAGCCAGCCCCAGTGCCAGTAGGGCGAGCCCGCGGGCGATCTTCTCGGGCGTATGGTCGCGCTCGAGCAGCTGCCGATCGACCTCGTGGAAACGGACGATCGGGCCCGCCACCAGCTGGGGGAACATCGCCACGTACGCGGCGAAGTCGACGAAGCGCCGAATCGGTTCGGCATGGCCACGGTAGACGTCGATGGTGTAGCTCATCGACTGGAAGGTGTAGAAGCTGATCCCGAGCGGGAGGGCGACGCGGAACCACAGATCTATCCGCATCTCCGCCAGCCCCAGCGCGCTCACCACCGTGTCGAAGCTGTCGGTGGCGAAGATGAAGTACTTGAAGAAGGCGAGCAGGCCGAGGTTGGTGCACATAGACACCACCACGGCGGTCCGCGCGGCGTGGCGCGCGCCGGCGGCGCGGGCACGTCCGATCGACAGACCGCACGCATAGTCGACCGCGGTCGAGAACAGGATGAGCACGATGAGGATCGGGGTGCCCCACCCGTAGAACACGTAGCTCAGCAGGGTGATGATGCCGTTCTTGGCCCGCTTCGGCGCCAGGTAGTAGAGCGCCAGCGTCAACGGCAGGAAGTAGAACAGGAAGATCTGCGAGCTGAAGACCATGCGTGCGGCGACGAGGATCCGCGCCGCCGGTAGTTCGACGGCGCAGGGGTGACACCGCTATGTTGCCAGCCCCTTGGCGTCGAACAGCGAGTGTTCCTGGCGCGGGATGATGTGCGTGGCGGGGCCGCCACCACTCGCGATTGCCGCCTGCCACTCCGCTGGGTCGTAGTTGCGGTCGCGGAAGCACTCGTAGTGAGCGGGCACTGCCACGCGGAGCCCCACTTTGCTGGCCAGCTCGGCGCAGCCGTCGAAGAACGGGAACTCCCCCTCGCTGGGGTGAGAGGTCAGCAGCCCGACGTGGGGCTGCAGCTCGGCAACGGCAGAGGTCAGCGCTTCGTTGTGCGCGAAGTTGTGGATCGGGTCGCCGCTCACGTACACGCGCACGCCCCCGAAGTCCACCACGAAGCCGAGATGCTCGGTGTCGGCAGGGGGTATCACCGCCACCGGATCGCCGAACGGCGGCTTCGAGAACACGGCGCTGACCTCGACGTCGGCGTGGGTCACCGTCTCCCCAGCGGTAACCACCACACACTGGGCGCTGGGAATGGCGGTCTCCTGGCCGATCAACACCATGGAATGGGCGGTACCGATGTAGCGCGCCTGCGGCGAGTTCCGATGCAGCCGCTCCAGCGTGGCGGTGTGGGTGTGGTCGCCGTGGTTGTGGGTGAGCAGCACCATGTCGGCCCGCCAGTCTGCCTCGACCATGGGCGGCTCGGGATGCAGGAAGCGGCTGGGGCGGTCGTGGGGGGAGTAGGGGTCGACCAGCACCACGCTGCCGCCGCCGCCCTTCAGCGCGAAGCTCGACTGCTCGAACCAGTGGATGGCGACGGTCCCGTCGGGGACCTTCAGATCGATGAAAGGGTGCATGGCTCGCCTATCTTGGCATAGAAGCGTCGGGCACCCGTTACCACTGGCGTGAATCGGGCACGGCCAGCCACTCCCCGTCGGAGGCTATGGACTGCTGGCTGACCAGTCCCGGCAGCGTCATGTCCAGCGCCACATCGATGCCCACCCGCGGCTCGGCCTCGCCGCGAACGCACTCGAGGAAGTGCAGCATCTCGTAGAAGTCGGAGCCGTTGTGTCCCGCCTCACGCGCCACGGTCTCGTGGCGCAGGTACCAGTCGGGCAGTAGCTCCGCCGCGAATTCCTCGAGGTCCAGCCACTGATCGGCCGTCTGCTCCCGCGAGCGCAGCCACACCCTGTGGGGCTCCTGCGGCGACCGCGCCGACTCGAAGGCGCCATCGGTGCCCTGCAGCTGATAGTTGTGGGTGGCGTGCGGCCGGTCGGAGAGCATATCCACCCTCACTTTGGCCAGCGCACCGCTTCTCAGGGAGCACAGTGCCACGCACGAGGCCTCGTTCTCGTACACCGCGCCGCGGGGGTCGAGGTGCCAGCGCCCCGAGCCACGACAGGTCACCCGCTCCACCCGGTCGCCGGCCATCCATCGCAGGATCGGACCGAGGCTGTGGGTGCCGTAGGTGATGCCGTTTATCCCGGTCTGCCAATGCCGCCGCCACGGCGTGCGCTCGTTTAGCCCCTTGAGCTCGTGGAGGTATTCGCCGTCGGCGAAGTAGGGGGTGCCCATCTCGCCCCGCGCCACCAGCTCCTCGATCATCAGGCACTCGCGGAAGAAGATGTAGTTCTCCGCCATCGTGTACAGGGCGTCGCTGCGGCGCGCCGCCTGGGCAAGCTCGCGGCACTCTTCGATGGATACCCCTGCCGGCACCGCACACAGTACGTGGATGCCCCGCTGCAGGGCGGCGATGGACTGAGCGGCGTGTAGATCCATCGGCGTGCCGATCGTCACCGCGCCGATGCGGCAGGAATCGAGCATCGCTTCGTAGTCGCCGAAGCAGGCGGCGGGATCCAGGTCGAGCTCCTGCTGCGCGCGTGCCAGCCGGGCAGGGTCGGTATCGCACACCGCGCCGATCTGCAGCGCCGGCATGCTCTCCGCGTAGCGGCGGATGTTCAGGCCGCGCAGCCCGACGCCGACGAGCCCCAGTCTCACCTCATCCACAGTTCCGGGAGCGTATCACCCGCGTTCTGATAGCATCAGGAGATGGCAGAGCCGAGCCGTGACAACGACTTCCGTTTCTGCGACGCCCACGTGCACTTCTACGACATGGGCCACCCGACCCTCCACTACGCGCACTGGCAGCCGGACGAGGACCACCCGGTGCTCGGGCCACAAACCCGCAAGCTGGGCCAGCGCAACTACCTCGCGGAGGACTACCTAGCCGAGTCGGCGCCTCACGGCACTGTGAAGTGCGTGCACGTGCAGGCGGCAATCGGCTCCAAGGACCCCGTCGATGAGACCGAGTGGCTGCAGGCGGCGAAGGAACGCACCGGCGCGCCCAACTCGATCGTCGGCTACGTGGACCTCAGCGAGCCGGATGCCGAACGACAGCTGGAGCGACACCTCCAGTTCCCGGCCTTCAAGGGGGTGCGGGACTTCGCGGAGGGTAGAACCGACTACCTGATGAGCGACGAGTTCCGCCGTGGCTTCGCGCTTCTCGGCAAGCACGGACTAGTGTCCAGTATCGCCGCCCAGTGGCAGGAGATGGAGAAGGTGGCAGATCTGGCCCGCAGCTTCCCCGATACGGCGATCGTGCTCGATCATACCGGGCTGCCGACGGAGCGGACCCCTGAGTACTTTCAGCAGTGGCGCCGCGCCCTTGCCACCCTCAGCGAGGCGGAGAACGTCGTCTGCAAGATCTCCGGGCTGGGGATGTTCGACCAGGCGTGGACCGTGGACAGCATTCGTCCCTACGTGGAGGCGGCCATCGAGCTGTTTGGCCCGCGACGGGCGTTGTTCGCCACCAATTGGCCGATCGACAGCCTTTGGAGCAGCTATGAGACGGTAGTCGGCTCCTACCGGGACATCACCGCCGCGCTGTCCGCCGACGAGCGGCAGCAGCTGTTTGCCGCTACGACCGAGAGGCTCTACGACATCTAGGCCGCGCCCACCTGGCGTGGACGTGACGTTGCGCGCAGGCGCGGTGGGCAGGCCCGCGTGATACGGTTGCGGCCCGTGGACGTCC
This sequence comes from uncultured Spirochaetaceae bacterium, assembly GCA_913043885.1. Taxonomy (GTDB): domain Bacteria; phylum Spirochaetota; class Spirochaetia; order SZUA-6; family Bin103; genus Bin103. The sequence goes on from CAJWOB010000090.1 coordinate 5,300, forward strand.
CGCCTGTCCCGCTCCGGCTCGGCCCCGTCTTTCGCCAGACCGCCGAGGTCATCTCCGCGAATCTGGGCGCGTTCGTCGTGGCCGGGCTGACCTTCGCGACCACGGTCCATGCCCTGCTGGTGCTCCTGGCGAGCACCGGGCAGGCCGGCGGACTGGTGGCTCTGGCGGTGTCGGTGATCCTCTATCCGCTGGTGACGGCGGCGATGACCTACGTGGCGGTGCAGTCCTTGAGGGGACGGCACACCGGGCTCGGGCAGGCGCTGTCGACGGGGCTGGCGCACCTGGTCCCGCTGCTGGCGGTAAGCGTCGTAACCGGCCTGGCCATCGGCATCGGCACCCTGCTGTTCATCGTCCCCGGTCTGATTCTGCGCGCCGTGTTCGCCGTGGTAATTCCGGCCGCGCTCATCGAGCGGCTCGGTGTCCGTGGTGCGATCGTGCGCAGCGTTCGGCTCACCGAGGGGGTGCGGCTGCCGGTATTCGGCGTTGTCCTGGCCGTGGAGCTGGCCTCCTATCTCCTGTCTGAGCTGTTGTTCAGCGGTACCGCCGGCGCGCCCGCGGTGCTGGCCGGGGTCGTCATCGGGTCGTTGGAGTTCGCGGTAACCGCCGCCTACCCGGCGGTGATCTACGTGCAGCTCCGGCAGGCCAAGGAATCCGTCGGTGTCGAGGAGATCGCCCCCGACTGGGACTGACTAGCTCGTCGGCTGTTTGAGAGTGAGCAGAACCGCGTGGGTCGTCTGGCCGCCGCCGACCAGCTCCTGCACCGACACGTCCGCCTGACGCGCGTCGCCGGCGCTGGTAAGGACCTCCACCGCAGCGGGCGCACGGCGCAGCCGCGCGAACGCCGGCTCGGGAATGATCTGCGCCAGCAACTGTCCGCTCAGATCGTGCGGGGAGCAACCGAGCTCCTGCTCCACGTCGCCGGTGGAGCTGACGATGGTGCCGGCGTCGTCGACCAGAAGAATGGTTCGGGTGGCGGCACGGAACTCAGCGAGGCGGGCGGCAAATACGTTTGCCAGTACCGTCAATGAAGTCGCGGTAGCCCGCTGCAACAATCAGGCGCGGGCGGCGACGCGTCTCGGGGAAACTCCTATCCCGTCCTCCGGCCGTCGTGGTGACCTTGTCAGGGGACAAATAGCCGGCGATGAAGCGGAGACCAGCGCTGATGTTCACAGGTGCGCCGGCGCGGATAGCCCAGGAGGCGGCGCTGGCAGAAGCGCTTATGGAGGGCGACGTACCGGGCTGCCCTCCCATCTCGCCGGTGATGGTCGTCGGCAGCAGCGCCGGCGCCATCAACGCGGTGGCGGTCAACGCTGTCCTGCGCCACCATCCGCAGGCGGCACGCGGCCACGACGAGGATCCGGCCGCGGTGAGTGCCCACCTGCAGCGCCGCAAGGGTGACCTGAGCTGGCACGACTACCGCCAGCTGCTGGCCGGCTTGGACAACGAGATGATCTACACCGGCGGGGCGCGGGCGCTGGTGCACGTGGCCGCTCACGTCGGCAACGGCTTCCTGCTCGACAGCTCGCCGCTGCGTGCGTTGCTTGCGGAAACGCTGCAGGAGATGGGCTTCGACCGCCTCGCTAGCCTGGAGATCCCCACCTATCTGTCGGTGGCGGACGCGTCGACCGGCCAGTCTCAGTTCCTGTCCAACGCCTCGACCGATCAAAGCGTGCGTCAACTACCCTTGGTGGACGTCCTGATGGCGAGCACCGCCATCCCCGGGCTGTTTCCGCCGCAACAACTGCCCGGCATGGAAGGCGAGTTCATCGACGGCAGTTGCGGCCGCACCTGCCTGCCGGCGTCGGTGCCGCGACGCCACCGGATAAGCGACCTCTACGTCATCAGCCCCGACCACAGCAAACACCGCGAGCCGACGCGGCTGACGCGCCGATCCCAGCCCCCGGCGCCCGGTGACGGGCACGGCGGGCCGGGGCAGTGGCTGGCGCGGGCGGGGGCCGCCTACGAGAACCTGTCAGCGGTGCTGTTCGCGTACGAGTGTGAGTATCTGGCGACTATGGCCCGCCGCACCTTTGCGTTCAGCCCGACGTTGCAGAGCGCCTACGCGCTCATGGACTTCCGCGATCTCGGCGCTCAGTACGCAGCGGCGCTCCGGTGGGCGCGTGAGCTGGGCGAGCGGTGGGAACAGGTCGAGCATCGGATGCAGGATGCGGCCAACTCGCTGGTGATCGCCGAAGCGGCGGATGGCACCAGCACGGTCGTCGCCGCCGGCTTCGGGACCCGACGCGAGGTGGCGCTCGAGGTCGAGGAGCGCCGCGTCTGGGGAGTCAGATTCCCCGAGGTGCGGAAGCGGCCTCTGGGACGGCGAGTGCACGAACGCGGCCTGGCGACAACGGCAACCAACGTCCGCTTCGATCGCGCCGCCAAGGGGTTCGAGACAGCGCTCGACGCAATCGTCGACACCGCGCCGCTGCAGGTCCGAATCCGGCGGCTCGGGGCGGAGCTGCAGCGCACCGCGCGCCGCATCAACACCCCGGAACAGCGTGTCATCGCCGGCCTCGAGCGTGAGATCACAGGCATCGAGCTGCGGCTTCAGGAACGCGATCGGGAGGAGCAGTTTCGGCTCAAGCGCTTCAAGCGACGCAAGGGGAGGGGAGTCGATGGATCTCGGTAGGCTCCTGCGCGACGAGCTGGTGCGGCATCGCCTGGCAGCGGGCGACAAGTGGCAGGCGATTCGGGAGCTGGTCGACGTTCTGATGGCCGGGCACGAGATCAACCTGGCGCAGCGGCCAGCCATCGTCGAGGCGGTGTTGGAGCGGGAGCGCTCGATGACCACCGGTGTCGGCGACGGCGTGGCCATCCCCCACGGTGCGGTGGACAACGCCGATCACTTCTCGGCGGCACTGGGCGTTTCCGACACCGGCATCGATTTCGAGGCGCTGGACGGCGGTCGGGTCCACATCGTGGTGCTGCTGATCGTTCCGCGGCGGAGCTTTGGCCGTCACGTCAGGACCCTGGCCTCGGTGGCCCGCTTGATGAACCGCGACGACCTGCGCACGGCAATTCGCGGCGCCGAGGACGCCAGCAGCGTGGTGGGGATTATTCGCGCGGCCGACGCTGCGGCGTCTAACTAGCGGAGA
>CAJWOB010000091.1 GCA_913043885.1 uncultured Spirochaetaceae bacterium
GCGGTTCTCTGTGAATCTCACGGCCCAAAGATCTGCGAGACGGCCGAGCGAGGGCGGCAGCGCGAGCAGCACGCGCAGGCGGAAGTTGACCACCAGCTGCACGAGCACGTTGCTCAGCGCCAGCAGCTCCGCGCCGAGCGCCGCGGCCTGCATTAGAAACGCGCAGAAGCCGCACGCGTTTGTGTCCAGCAGGTCGTGGGCGCCGGGGATGGCGGCGGTCACCAGCACGCCGCAGAACACGAGGTCGGCGACCGAGCGCTGGATGATGAGCGTGGCCGGGTGCCGGCGCAGCGCGCGGTGCGTCTTGTACTGGTGCAGCACGTACAGCGAGGCGAGGATGCTGAAGCTGCTCGACACTGCGAGCACGATGGTGTCCTCGCCGAGCCCGAGGCTATGGAGCGCGTCGAGGACCCGGCCAAACGCCTCGTCGAGTCGCTTCACCATCCCCAGGTAGCCGCCCAGGTGTTGCTGGGAGCTGCCCCCTAGGGCGGCCAGGTCGGGGGGCACCCAGCGCCCGGCGTAGCGCTCCTCGTAGCCGCGAGGGGCCGGATAGTCGTCGCGATGATTCTGATGGTGTGGCTCGATGAACGAGGTAAACAGGAAGAACGGTGAACGCTCGGGTGAGTGGCTCTCACAGCGTGTTCACGTTCACTCAGCGAGGCGGCGGTGCCTCACCCCGCCGGTTTGCCATAACTCGCGGTGACAGGTCGTGCAGCGTCTCGTGGCCGCCGGCGAAGCGTTCCAGCTCGTCCACCATCAGCGAGAAAAGGCGCAGTCTGCCGGCCGCGGTGCTGGCGACGTGGGGGGTAAGGAACGCGTTTGGCATGCGCAGTATGGGAGAGTCGAGCGGAATCGGCTCGGGATCGAACACGTCCAGACCGGCAAACACGTCGCCGCGGTCCAGGCGTGCGAGCAGCGCATCGGTTCGAACCACTTTGCCGCGCGATACGTTGACCAAGACCGCGCCTGGGCGCAGCAGCTCGAGCTCCTCCTCTCCCAGCATACCTTCCGTTGCCGGCGTCAGCGGCACGAGGCAGACGACGATGTCGCATTTCGACAGCACGTTGTGGAGGGAGGTAAGCGTCACGTCGAGGACCTGGGCCAACTCTTTGGGAACGTACGGATCGTGCACCCACACGTCGGTGTCGAAGGGCTTCAGGAAAGTAATCAGCCTGCGGCCAATGTGACCGCAACCGATCAACCCCACTCGCTTGCCCGTCAGCTCGCCGTTGGTGAACCCCGGATCGGTCCGGCGCTCCTCCGCGTTGGCGAAGGGAAACGTGCCGCCAATGAGGCTGCGGAACAACGCCCCGGCATTGCGCACTGCAATCAGGATAAGCCCGAGCGCCCACTCCGCGACCGGCGCAGAGGTGCCGTGCGTCGTGTCGACCACCCGCACCCCCCGATCGGTGGCGGCGGATACGTCGATTCGGCCGGCGAAGCGGTCGCCTTCCAGCTCACCAATCAGCTTTAGTCGCGGCGACTCCGCCAGGATATCCGCCGTGATGCGCGGCGCCCCGTGGCAGACGAGCAGCACATCGAGCTCCCGAGCAAAGTCGACGATCGATGATCTGGCAGCCGCCGATGGCGCGGGCAACTCGTCCCAGCTGGTCGGTTCGTTCATCTCGTGCCAGCGAAACTCTGCGAACGCTTCGAGTCGGGCAATCTGGGAGCGGTCCACGTCCCGCTCGAAGAAGTCGCGGTTACACGCCAGCCCTACGCGAAGCGGCTCATGCCCCATGGTCTGCAATCGAGCTTCGAGCATCGCCGCGGGCGCGTCAAACGCTGCTGAATGTGCCTCCGGAGGATGGCAGTATGTGCTGGTGAGTGACCGGCCGAGCCTTCTCTACATCTTCAGCGACCAGCAGCGGGCTGACACGATGGCCTGCTACGGCAACTCGGCCATCGAGACGCCGGCCCTGAACCATCTCGCGGACAGAAGCTTCGTCTTCGACAACTGCTACGTCAGTCAGCCGGTCTGCAGCCCGGCCCGCGCGACGATGCTAGCCGGCCTGTATCCCCACACGGCACGAGTGCCGGCCTGCAACGTACCGCTCCCGGACGACGTGCCGACCATCGCCGAGCTCGTCGACTCCTCATACGAGCGCGCCTATTTCGGCAAGTGGCATCTCGGCGACGAAATCTTTGCCCAGCATGGCTTCACGCACTGGGTGGGTAGCGAGGACAGCTACCGGCGGTTCTACTCCAGCGCCGAGCGGCACGAGACGCTGAGCGACTACCACCACTTCCTCGTCGACTACGGGCTGCGCCCGGACTCGACGTCGCTCGGGCAGGAGATCTTCTCCCGCCACTTCGAGGCGAGCCTGGACGAGCCGCTTACCAAGGCGGCTTTTCTCGGCGACCGGGCGGCGCAGTTCATTCACGACATCGGTGATGCGCCGTTCCTCGCCTGCGTCAGCTATCTGGAGCCGCACCCACCGCACACCGGCCCGTTCGACGATCACTACGACCCCGAGAGCCTGCCCGTCGGCCCGGCGTTCAACCGAGCCCCGGAGGCCAGCGCGTCGCTCCTCACCCGGGTTCTCGCTGCCTACTACCAGCAATCACTCGAATACGGAATCGACCTGCGCAGCGACGAGGGGTGGCGGGCGCTGCGCGCCCGCTACTGGGGTAACGTCACTCTGGTCGACCGCAGCATCGGCACGATCCTCGACGCCATCGAGGCAACCGGTCGCGCCGCAGACACCATCGTGGTGTTCACCAGCGACCACGGCGAGATGGCCGGCGACCACGGTATCCTCGGCAAAACCGTCCTCTATGAGGAGTCGGTTCGCGTCCCCCTGCTGGTGAGCATCCCCGGGCAGAATGAAGGGCAGACGTGGGTACCCGGCAACGTGAGCCACATCGACCTGGTGCCGACACTCCTCGAGCTGCTGGGTGCCCCACGTCCGGCTCATCTGCAGGGGGTCAGTAGAGCGGCCGTGCTGGCGGGACGGGAGTCTCTGGCAGACAACGACGTGGTAGTCGAGTGGAACGGTGCCGACGGCCATCCGTTCCCCGGTGAAGCGGAGGTGAATCCGGCGCTGCGGGCGCCGTGGCGGTCGATCGTCACCGCCGACCGCTACAAGCTCAACCTGTCGACCGAAGACCGGTCCGAGCTCTTCGATCTCAATGACGACCCTCACGAGCTGCACAATCTCTATGACGATCCCGCGTACCGCGATCGCGCGAGCGACCTCACCTCGCGCATCGAGGAGTGGCAGCGGCGCTTCGGGGATGACGTACCACTCCCCGCCGCACCGGCCGGGTCGTCGAGCAGGTAGGCATTATGGAGAGAGTACCTTTCGCCATCATCGGCTGCGGGGGCATGGGCGGCCGGCACCTTCTGGGCCTGAAGGAGCTGGCGGATGCCGGCTCCAGCAACCTGGAGCTGGTAGCCGTCTGCGACCTGCGCCGGGACAACGCCGACCACCTGGCTCAGCAGGCCGCCCACCTTCTGGGGAGCCGACCGGAGGTGTACCAGGATCTAGCGACAATGCACGCCGAGGTAGGCGAGCTGCAGTTCGTCGACATCACCGCTGAGGCAACCGCCCACCACCCACTCGCCGTTGCCGCATTTGAGCTCGGACTGCACGTCCTGTGCGAGAAGCCGATGGGCCTTACCGCGCGCGCGTGCAACCGCATCCTGGAGGCTCAGCGGCAGAGCGGCAGGCTCCTGAGCGTTGCCGAGAACTACCGGCGCGACCCGATGGGCCGGCTGACGCGAGCCCTGTTGGATGCCGGCGCCGTGGGCGAGCCTCGATTGTTCCTGGATGTCAGTGCCGGCTCGGGGAACACGATCGTCATTACCCCGTGGCGGCACCTCAAGGGCAGGGGCGGCATGCTCTTGGATGGTGGCGCGCACAACGCCGACCTGATGCTCTACTACCTGGGCGACGTGAGCGAGGTATACGCGCGCACCGCGCTGTGGGAGACGACCCGACACAAGCCGCCCGCCCGCGCGCGGGTGGCCTCGTTCTACGATCGGTGGCAAACCGAGATGCCAGACTCGATCGAGGCGACGGCGGAGGACACGCTGAGCGCAGTCGTCTCGTTCCAGAGCGGGGCGTTCGGCAACTGGACACAGAGCTACGCCGCCCACGGCCGCAGCTTCGGCCACAAGGTCATCTACGGAAGCCAGGGTTCGCTCGTGCCGGGCGGCACCCGCAACGGTGTCTCGCCGGTGCTGGCGCGCGCCGGAGCCGACGACGCCAGCGGCACCGCGCTGCTCGAGTCGGCCCCGGACTATCACCTGGACGAGGTGACGGCGCGCCTATTCGGTGGTGATCGCCTCACCTCCTACGAGCTCCCGTTCCCGGCAGCCGACCGCAAGCTCCTGGCGCTCGAGCTGCACGAGATGGGTACCTGCGTCCTCAGCGGCAGCACGCCGGAGGTGGACGGTCTGGTCGGCCGTCGGGCTGTCGCCCTGTGTTACGCCACATTCGAGTCCGGGGTTCTGGGGCGCCCCGTTACGCTCGATGACGTGGAGGCCGAAGCGGCGGGCTCCTACGAGGCCGAGATCAACGCAGCGCAGGATATCTGAGCATCACGGGATGAAGGCGCTGGTAACCGGCATCACGGGGCGGATCGGCGCCAACCTGGCTGCGGAGCTGTGCCGCGGCGGTCACCACGTCCGCGGTCTCGTATGGGACCGCGATCGCCGCGTGGAGAAGCTCGCCGGCCTCGACGTGGAGCTGGTCGACGGCAATCTGCAGGTCGCCGAGGATGTGGAGCGATCGGTGGCTGGCTGCGACGTGGTGTTCCACCTCGGCGGTGCGTTTCAGGGCGGGGGACCCTTCTCTGATCAGGAGTACTTCGACATCAACGTCGGTGGCACGCTGAGCCTGCTCACTGCCGTTCGAGCGACGGGCGCCCAGGTCGTGCTGGCAAGCACCGACGCGTTGTACGACAAGTACCGGCATGGCGGTATGCCGGATCCGATAGACGAAACCCACCCACCGGCTCCGAACGGGATGTACGCGCTGTCCAAGCTGCTGGCTGAGCAGCTCTGCCTCGGGTTCCATCGCATGTACGGGCTTCCCACCACGATCTTACGATTCGCGTACGTGCTCGGCGCCGGCGAGATCCTGGACTTCCCACAATTCTGGCTCAGCAAGCTCAAGGACCGTGACGCCGCAGCGGAGGTGCTGTGGAACGGAGAGGAGCGGCTCGTCGCGCTCCGGGATCCCACGGGGCTTGTCTACAAGAAGCACGTAGCAGATGTGCGCGACATCGTGGCCGGCTGCCTGTGCGCCGCAGGCAACGAGACGAGTTATGGCGAAGTCACTCAACTCGCCGGCCCTCGGCCGTTCACCTGGGACGAGGCGGTCCACCACCTTTCCCGACGACTCGATGTACCCGTGGTGGAGCTGACCTCCGACGCGGTGCCGACGCACTACGAGTACGACCTCCGTAAGGCGAACGACCTACTGGGCTTCTCGCCGCGATACGATGTCGCACGGATGATCGACGACGCAGTCTCGCACCGCCGAGGAGAGAACAGCGAGGTGCTGCCGACGTGATCCACACGCCATGCTAATCGGATACGTCAGCGACGAACGCTACGTTGCCCTGGCCGACGTTCTACTGGAGTTTCAGCGCGAGGGACGAACCGAAGCGGTCGTCCGATCGACGCCGCGCGGAGCGGTGCACGCCGACCTGGCACCGGGCAGCTACCAAGTCACACTGGTGAAGGAGGGGTTCGGTTCCAAGAGCGTTCTCGTGGCGATCAACCCTCGCGCACCGTATCAGTTCCGACTGCTGTCAGACCGCATCTTGGGGTACGTGTGGCCCCGTGCGGTCAGGGCCGGCGAGAAGTCGGAGTTTCGGGTTCATGCCACCGAACCCTACCGGCTCACCCTATGGCGCTACGGGTGGCTGAGAGAGCTGGTCAAACTGATCGGGTGGTTCGACGAGCACGGCCCGCGAGCGGTCATGCAGATTACCCCCGACGGGGATTACACCCAGAACGGAGTGCAGTGGAACAAGGTCGGCTACGGCAGCCCCCACCACACCCAGTTCGTGGAGGGGCCGCGGCAGTCAGGCCTCTACTATCTGCATGCCAAGGGCGAGACGACGGGCCAGTTCTTCTCGTTTCCCTGGGTAGTGGCGCCGGAGCGGCCGACGGAGCCCGTCGCGGTGCTGGCCTCAACCAACACCTGGCTGGCGTACAACAACTTCGGCGGGCGGAGCAACTACATCAACGCCGACCACCTGCCGGATCGACCCGTGGTCAACGCGCGGCAGGACATGATTCGTTATACGCAGCCGGGATCCTTTAACGAGTGGGAGTTTCAGGATAGCGAGTATCTTCCGCTCTCGTTCGAGCGCCCCGAACCCGGCAACGTGGTGCGCGAACACGAAGAGGTAACGGACGCGATCGAGGGCCGCCTACCCTGCGTGATGGCACCGGCGGAGTGGCGGCTGCTGGGCTGGTTGGAGCGCGAGGGCTTTGGCTACGACTATTACTCGGAGTGGCAACTCCACCAGGGGGAGCTGGACCTCGACGCCTACCGAGTGCTCGTACTGAGCGTGCATCCCGAGTACTGGTCGCGGCAGATGTATCAGCGCGTGAGCGCGTGGGTACACGATCGAGGCGGCAAGCTGATGTACCTGGGCGGCAACGGCCTCAACTGCGAGGTCGAGTTTCTGGGCGAGGATCGCCTGCGGTTCAAGACGCACCTGGCACCCTCCATCGGCGGCGCGATGGGCATGCCCGATCCCGACAATCCCGACGTGTATCTGGATAGCCGCATGCACCGCACCTTCCAGTCGGAAGCCGAGCTGCTCGGGGTGGCCTGCACGGAGACCGGGATCATGACCGCCGCACCCTATCGCGTTGTCCAGGCCGACCATTGGATCTTCGCCGGTACGGGCCTGTCGGCAGGAGATCTGCTCGGCAGCGAGAGCCTCCACGAGCGCATCCCTGGCGGTGCATCGGGCCACGAGACCGACAAGATGAGCCCCCACTCGCCAGCCGGGACCGTGCTGTTGGGCAAGGGGACCAACCCCGACGATGGCGGCGCAGAGATGGTCTACTACGACACGAGCACTGACGGTGCGGTCTTCTCTGCCGGCTCGATTACGTACGTTTCCTCGTTGCTGGTCGATGAGGCGATCTCACGTGTCACCTCCAACGTGCTCCGACGTTTCCTGATCGGCGACGGTGGTGGTGGGTAGCATGCAGATCACCCACGTCGAGGTTGTGCCCGTTCGCATCCCGCTCGAGCCCTCCAGGCACATGGTTACCGCGCTGGGGTGGCACACCGAATCCAACTACCTGCTGATCCGCGTCGGCACCGACGCCGGCGTCGAGGGGATTGGCGAGGCCACCATAATGCCGCTCTGGTCTGGCGAGACGGTCTGGGGAGCCAAGACGATGCTCGACAACCTGCTCGCGCCCAGCGTGGTAGGAGCCGATCCCACCGACATCGAGGATGTGGACCGCCGCATGGACAGGACCACCCGCCACAACTGGTTCGCGAAGGCGGCCATCGAGATGGCGTGTTGGGATATCTGGGGAAAGGCGGAGAACAAGCCGGTCTACGAGCTGTTGGGCGGCGCGGTGCGGCCGCTGACTGTGCGCTGTCGCTTCTCCATGGGGGCGTACGAACCGGATCGTGCTCGTGCGCGGGCGGGAGAGCTGGTCGAAGAAGGCTTCACAACCATCAAGGTGAAAGTGGGCGGCGATGCCAATGAGGACATGCGGCGCGTCCGCACGGTTCGCGAGGCAATCGGACCAGAGCTGGATGTGACCATCGACGCCAACTGCGGCTGGGACGCCGACACCGCGATCCAGTGCGTCAACGCCCTGGACGACTGCCGCATCGTGCTGAACGAGCAGCCGACGCCGGACGGTGACTACGCATCCCTGGCACGCGTGCGACGCGAGACCACACCCCCGGTCATGGCCGATGACATGTGCTTCGACCTGGTGCACGCGCGCGAGCTGGTGCGGAACGACGCCTGCGATCTGCTGAGCGTGTACCCCGGCAAGAATGGCGGCATTCGCAAGTCGAAGGCGATCGTGGACTTCGCAGCGGCCAACGGGGTCAAGTGCAGCATCGGCTCCAACCTGGAGTGGGACGTCGCGACGGCCGCCATGGCCCACCTGGTCGTCGCCAGTCCCAACATGTGCGTCGAGGAGTTCCCCGGCGACATGCTTGGCCCCGATCAGCCAGTGGTGCTCCAAATGCTTGAAATAGAGCCCGCGTTGGACGCTCTTGCTGGAGTCAAAATGGACCTCGACGATTGCGCCTTCCCCCTTCTTGCGGGCACAATCGAAACCTCCGATGCCAGCGAAGCTTTTGAGGG
>CAJWOB010000092.1 GCA_913043885.1 uncultured Spirochaetaceae bacterium
CCGCCGCTGCCAGCGCCGCCTGCGGCACCACCAGGTCGTCGGCGGTGTAGGCTGGGTGGCTGAACTGGCGCATGTAGCGAACCACCGCATCGTCGCCCTCGGCGGCAATGGCGTCGAGCAGCTCGGCGACCATCTCGGCCACCTCGCCACTGCGCGCCGCTGCGCTCGGTCGTGCCGCCATTAGCTCATCGAGTGCCGCCCGGTCCGTGGCCGAGCGAAGGTCGAGGATGCGTACTTCGGCGAGTGGCGACATGGTCGGCAGAGCTTAGGCGAATGAGCCACCCCCGCACCACCACGGCACCGGGGCCCCAGTCACTAGGCGCGCCCACGGCGTAGCGCCACGCGTGCAGCGGCCCGTATACTAGAAGCCCGCTGCCGGCATGTCGCAAGAAGTGAGCTTCAAGAGGATCTTCACGATCGAAGAGGCCGAGCAGACCCTGCCGCTGGTGCGTAGCATCGTCGAGGACATCCTCGCCGCGGGGGCTGCTCTCAAGCGCAATCCTGTCGCCGCAACGAGCGAGGATGAGCAACAGCAGTTCCAGGAGCTGATCTTCGAGCTGCAGGAGATGGGTTGCTTCTACAAAGACTGGGACTTCGAGTTGGGCCTCGTCGACTTCCCGGCGATGGTGGAGGGGGAGCTGGTCTTCCTGTGCTGGCGCAGCGACGAGCCAGCCCTCCGCTTCTATCACCGGATGGAGGATGGCTACGCTGGCCGCCGCCCCCTTCCCGGCGCGGGCGCGGGCGTGGGCGACGGCGGCGAGCGCGCTGACGCCGGGGCGTCCGACGACGCCTATCCGCCCGATGGCTGAGCAGCCGAGCACCGGCGTGCTGTTCACCATCGACCTGGATGGCACCCTCCTCAATCCCGACGGCGAGGTAGACGGCCGCGACCGTTCGGCGGTTGCCACGGCGCTCGAGGCTGGTGCCTCGGTGATGATCTGTACCGGCCGCGGGCAGCGCATGACTGCCCCGGTTCTGGACGCGCTGCCGGCCGGCTGTTACGCGGCCTGCCATAACGGCGCCCTGGTACTGAACCCCAGCGGATCGGTGTTGGCGCGAACCTACCTGGCACCTGTCGCCACCGCGACCGTGGTTGCAGCACTCCTTGCCGCCGGTCTGGAACCGCTGGTCTATGTCGAGGAAGCGCCCCACGACGCGTGTAGCCGGGTAAGGCTGCTGGCGCGTGCCTCCGCCCTTGGCGTCGCAGAGCTGAGCGCATATCTCTCCACCAAGACCCCGATCCTGCGTGTGGTCGATGACCCCGCCGCCGCGGCCGGCGGCTTGGCGCTAGGGATCGCTACCTTCGGCGCTGCCGCTCAGCTAGGTGCGGCGGTGGCTCCGGTGGCGGCCGCCAGCGATGCGGTTCGTTGCTGGTCGGCCCCCTTCCGCAAGCGCGGTGCCGGCACCACCTACGTACTGGAAGTGGTGCCACGGGAGGGGGGCAAGGCGAGCGCCCTGCGCACCCTCAGCGCGCAGTTGGGCATTCCCCTTCAGAGCACCGTGGCGATCGGCGACAACATCAACGATCTGGAGATGCTGGAGGCGGCCGGGACGGGAGTGGCCATGGCCAACGCCGAGGATGCGGTAAAGGCAGCCGCAGCCTGGACCACCACCGATAACCGATCGGCCGGGGTTGCCGCGGCGATATCTGCGGTGCTCAATCCGCATGGTGCGCCGAGCGGCGCACCAGCACCAGTGTGATGTCGTCGGCCTGGGACGCCTGAAACTGGGTTACATCGTCCACCAGCGTCGCCAGAATCCGCGGTAGGTCGAGGTGGGAGCTGCGCTGTAGCGACTGCTCGAGCCGCTCCTGGCCGTAGAGCTCGCCGTCAGCGCTCTGGGCCTCGGTTACCCCGTCGGTGAACAGCAGCACGATATCTTCTTCCGCGATCTCGAGGTCGAAGTCGGACAGGTAGGGGGTGGCGTCGACGACGATCCCCAGCCAGGTGCCAATGGTGGGCACCCGCCGCATCGAGCCGGTGGCCGCCTGGTAGTGGATGATGTCCTGATGGAGTCCCGCGACCTGCACGTTGCCGCCGCATAAGCGCAGCGCAGAGAGCGTCACGTACCTGCTTGGTACCGAGCCGGGCAATGTTCTCCTTGAGGACGGCATTCACCCCGCTGAGCACCCGCGACGGAGTGATATCGGGGGTGCGCTGCACGCTCGTCGACACCGACGTCTGGGTGATCATCATGATCAAACTCGACTCCACGCCGTGGCCCGACACGTCCCCGATCGTAACCCACAGCTCTTCGTCGTTGGTGGTAATCAAATCGTAATAGTCGCCGCCTACTTCCTTGGCCGGCAGCATCGTCGCCGAGACCTGGAAGCCGTTTACCCGCTCCAGCGTCGGCAGGAGTGAGGTCTGGATACGCTTGGCGATATCCATCTCTTCCCAGAGGGCGTCGCGAGCCGCGCGTAGATCGCTCTGCGATCGCTCCAGCTGCCAGTTGCTGCGCATCAGCCGCGAACGGAGGAAGAACTCCTCACGCATGCGCTGGTGACGGATGTGGGTGTTCAGGACGCTCAACACCGCCACCGCACTCATGAAGAACAGCGGCTCGAGCAGCTGCCGGGTGTCGTACGGGCCTCCCCAGATCAGGTTGCCGACGTTGTAGACGACCAGCACCAGCACGCCGATGAGCGCGGTGTGGAGGGCGCGCCAGGGCATGAACAGGCTGATGCCGATGTTGACCAGGTGCAGTCCCACCCAGTAGCTGGACGCGTAGCCGCCGAGCTCCACGGTCATGACGACGATGGTGGCGGTGACGGTGAGCCCAGCCACGTAGGCGTACAGGAAGCTGAGGCGATGCGGCTCGGAGACGCTCAAGAACAGGAACTCGACAAGGAAGACGCCGACGGCCACGGCACGGTAGATACCGAATCGCACCAGCATGTCACCTGACACGACGAACAGGTCCAGCACAAAGAACAGGCCGATCATCAGCGTGCCGACCAGGAGCAGCAGCCGAAACCACACGTGGGTGACCCCGCGTAGGTAGGTGCGGAAGCTGGTGGCGTTTAGGTCAATCGTCGGCTGCGACATCGATACTCGTCAGTTTCAGTAGTCGGCCGTTGGGCATGCGCCCGTTGGCGTCTTCCGAGAACTCAGGGCGAATGCGGTGGACGTAGAACATCGCCACTCTGCCTCGATGCTTGACGTCGACCTCGCCGCGATGCTCGGTGACGAACACGTTCTCCACGGCCTTGAGTGTTTCTCGGGAGACGTTGATCTCACCGGCCTCACCGTAGCTCTCCATGCGGGAGGCGAGGTTCACGGTATCCCCCCACACGTCGTAGCCGTACTTGGTGGTACCGATAACTCCTGCCGCAACGGGGCCGCTGTGTATGCCGATCCTGATCTCCCAAAGCTCCTCGCCTACCGCTGTGCGTACGTTTGTTAGTGGCGGCCGTAAATTGCACACATTTGGCGGACGAAAATTGCACACTCGCCGGTTCTGAAGATAGAGCCGGAAGGACTGACTGGGACTCAGCGGCCGGTTTCTGAACGACAATCCTCCCGGAGGGGAGGTGCACGGAAGGGAGAAGCGAGTGCTGCTGAGGGAGTATTTAGACCAGGGCTGGAACAAGGCAGCCCTGGCCCAGAAGTTGGGGATCAGCCGGCGAACGATCTATCACTGGATCGCGACTGGACAGCTCGATCGGGACCTCGACCAAGATTCGGTGAGATACCAGCAACGACCGATGGTCCCACGCAAGATTGATGAGTATCGATGGATCATCCACACACGGTTGGATGAGTACCCGGCACTGAGCGCGGTGCGGATCCACGAGGAGATCCGCTCCGCCGGCTACGACGGCGGCTACACCCAGGTTCGCGAGTACGTGAAGGCGGTGCGACCGCGGGCGGCACCGGAGCCGATGGTGAGGTTCGAGACGCCGCCGGGGCACCAGGCACAGGTGGACTTCGCCCACTTCAGGCTGCCATGGGGCCGGCGCTGGGCACTGGTGTTCGTGCTGAGCTACTCAAGGCTGCTGTGGGTTCGGTTCTTTCCGCGTCAGGACATGCGAGCGCTCACCAGCGGCCTCGAGCAGGCCTTTGGCGCAATCGGTGGCGTGCCGAAGGAGATCCTATTCGACCAGATGCGGGCAGTGGCGGTGGCTGACCGTCGCCAGGATGGCGGACCGCTGGTGGAGAACGCCGAGTTCGTCAGGTTCGCCAACCACTGGGGCTTTCGAGCGCGTCTGTGTCGGCCTTATCGCGCCAAGACCAAAGGAAAGGTGGAGCGGCCGATCCGGTACCTTCGCGAGAGCTTCTTCTACGGGCGGAGGTTCGTCAGCGACGCCGATCTGGACGCAGAGTTGATGCGCTGGCTCGACGCTACCGCCAACGTCCGCACTCATCGGACGACCGGTCAGAAGCCGATCGAACGGTTCCAGCGAGATGAAAAGGCACTGCTAAGTCCGTTGGCAGCAACGCCGTATCGTTCGTTGGTCTTGCCACCGGAGCGCGAAGCAGCTCGCACGCCAATCCCGACGATCGAGGTGCAACGGCGGCCGCTGAAAGTCTACGGGCAGCTGGTCGGAGAGCGCGCGTGAAGACTAAACCTTCTCGACGCGAACAGATTCGGGCCATGCTCGCAGACCTCAAGCTGCCAGGTGCCCTCGAGGCAGCGGACCAGGTGCTGTCCGAGGCCGACAGTGGCTCGCTCACTGCCGGCGAGGCCATCCACAAGCTCCTCGGAGCCCAGATCAGCCTCCGGAACAACCGGAGGCTACAGGCCGCCATGCGTTCGTCGCGATTGCCGGCGGTGAAGACCTTCGACCAGTTCGACTTCTCGTTTCAGCCATCGATCAAGCGGGAACAGATCGACAGCCTGGCCGAGCTCGGCTTCCTCGAGCGCAAGGAGAACGTCGTCCTGCTCGGACCGCCTGGCGTTGGCAAGACCCACCTGGCCATCAGCCTGGCGACCGCCGCCGCCCAACACGGTAGACGCGTCTACTACAGCACCCTGGCCGATCTGGTCACTTCGCTCGAGGAGGCGCAGGCAGCTGGCACTCTCAAACGTCGGCTGACAGTGCTCAGTCATCCCTCACTGCTGGTCGTTGATGAGATCGGCTACCTGCCGGTGAGTCAGTCGGGAGCAGTGCTGTTCTTCCAGCTCATGGGCCGACGCTACGAGCACGCTTCCACCGTCCTGACATCCAACAAGGGCTTCGAGGAATGGGGTCAGGTCCTTGGCGACGACGTGATGGCCGCAGCTCTCATCGACCGCGTCCTCCACCACTGCCACATCGTCAACATCCGCGGCAACTCCTACCGGATGCGCGAGCACTCGGACCTATGGCGGACGCTCCAGCCGGATGCCGAGCACCGCTCGCCAAACCCGGAACCCTCGGAGGTGCCTAGCTCCTAACCAACCACCCCGGCGAGTGTGCAATTTTCACCCGCCATCTCTGTGCAATTTTCGGCCGCCATTGACATCGTTGTTCATCATGTTCACAGAGCTGCGAATCTCCAGTGCCATTAGGCAGGCACGAATGGCGTGGCTGGCGACTGGGTCGGGGACCCCGGCGGCGCACATGAAGGAATCGCCGATGGTCTTGATCTTCTCTAGACGGTACTTGGCGCAGCTGAGGTCGAAGAACTCGAACGCACGATCGAGCTCCAGGGCGACATCCTCGGGATCCATCTTCTCGGTGATCTGGGAGAAGTTGACGAAGTCGGTAAACACCACCGAGGCGGAGGCGTGCGACCTGGGTGTGATTCCGCCACGGTCCTTGAGCTCGGTGATGATCGAGGCGGGGAAGATGTTGCGCAGCAGGCCATCCGATGTATCTCGCTCCACCTCGATTGCCCGGGCCTGCAGGAACGACGTCAGGTAGAGCCGGTTACTGATAAACGACCACACCACCACCAACAGCGTGATGCCCACCAGGAAGAAGTTGTGCTCTACGAACTCTCGCCACCCATAGGCGGCGTAGTTACGGTCGAAGGCAAGAACCGCGGCTACGTACAGCAGCCAAATACCCGCTGCGTTGAGCGTCGACGCCCGCACGCTCCAGCCCATGGACAGCGCCTGACCCACCATCACCAGCGTCAGCCCTGCCCAATACGAGCTCGTCTCGCCGCCGGTGAACAGCACCGTTCCCAGCAAATGGGAGTAGCGGACGGACCAGGGAAGGTAGGTGGTAACCAGCACCATGGCCACGAGGGGCACCACGAGGGCGCGTATGAGCAGCAGCGTCTGAAAGATGTCGGGGAAGCGGATGACGTCGAGCACCCCGAAGGCCGGATAGAGCACCAGACCGAGCCAGCCGATGATGCGCAACGCGCGGTGCGAGGCGCCCCGCCGGGCGCGGCCGCCCTACCCATCAGCGCTTGCGGAGTCGCAGGAACATCTGGACACCGCTGTCGTCGCGGAACAGGTCCGCGTCCACGCCCTCCAGATCCGCCGCGAGTTGCATCATCTCCTCTTCGGTCCGGTAGTAGAGGACCCAGTCCAACCAATACTCCATGTAGTACCGCGTCGGGTTGCCAACGTGGTAGTTGCCGATCGATACCTCGCCTCCCGGCTCCAGCAGGTCATACAGGCGACGGGTCACCACCCTGGCGACGGGCGGGGTGAGGTAGTCGAACAACCCCATCGAGTAGATGCAGTGAAAGGTGCCCCAGCGTTCCGTAAGGCTCTTACCGCGGAGCATGGTACGCACCGACTCGTTCAGATAGGAGACGCTCAGCTGCAGCCCCGCTCCTTGGCTACCGCGGCCAGGCCGGCGGTGGCTTCGCTCAGTGCGTGGGTGTCCTGGTCGAGGAGCGCAATATCCAGGCCTTCTGGGTCGTCACAGTCGCGAATTAGGTCCACCACTTCGACAGCACTGCCGCAGGCCACCGACAGGAAACGGAACGGCCGCGCGTCCAGCTGCTGCCGGACTCGTCGCAGCTCGGCGGGCACGATCTGGCGCCGATTGCGAACTGCCTGCGACGCGATGGTCTCCACCGGATACTTGTGCAACAACTTGGGGAACACCCAGTCGCCGCGATAGTCGTTCTCGTAGAGCATGGCGAGCATCTCCGAGTCACCGATGTAGCCGCGTGGCTTCAGGTTGGTGCGTGCCATGAGCGCGCTCAGCATGATGAATTGCCATGTGTGATTGCGAAAGTAGAAGCCGTGGCGCTGGTGCTCCTCGCGGGAGTACTCGATCACCAGCTCGTCCAGGCGGTCAACGGACTCTTGGAAGTACGCCAGGAACTGGCGACCGACCGTGTGGAGCAGCGCGCGCTGCGCGCCGGCCCGCACATCCTCCGGTTCGTCGAGGTACTTGCGATCCTCCGAATCGAAGAACTGCCGGTACACGCCGAAGTCGTAGGTGACATCGTCGGTCAGCCGCTTGAACTCGTCCCAGATGCCCTCCTTCTGCTGCAGGACGAGGGGCAGGTTGCGAAACGATGCGTCGATATCGACGAACTTGTTCCGCAGCACCAGGCTTTCGACGTCGTACACGTCGTCCGGGAAGATGACGCCACCGTCGGGCCCTCGGTTGCCGGTGCCGGCGCCGTTGGCGATGAACTGGCAGCTGCCGAGACGGTGGGTGGCCGCCTCAATCTCTTTTGTCAGCGCCGCGAACTCGGCGCCATCCTCTGGCGGCGCGGCCTCGAAGCTCACGTACAGGGAGAAGCGAGAGGCGGGGCGCACCTCGATGGCCCGATCCCCGCTCGGGGATTCGAGCTTACCGGTTACCGTTGGTGGCTGTTCGCCGGTCTCAGGACTCGCCAACGATGCGGCTCCTCTCGTCCTGCGTCTCGAAGATCCTCAGCGCGGTAAAGCTGAGCTGCCGCCACTTGACGTCCTGGTCGTAGAGGATGGATACGCGCTCGGATCCTCCCTTGATCTGATCGAGGACCTTGATAATCGGCGTAATCGTGGAGGCGTTCATGTACTCCAGCCCCTGGAAATCGAGCACGATCTCCTTCTCACCGGCGCGGCTCTACCCTACTACCTCGTCCAGAATCGGCGTTAGGAACGCGCTTGCATCGCGATCGTTACTCTTGCCGCGGAACGTCAGAGAGATAGTCTTGGCGCCCTCCTCCTCGTCGACCGACAGTGCGTTATGGGAGTAGGAGTTGGAGGTGATCATCTGCTCTTACTGGAGTTGCCCCGGGTTCGTGGACAGTTCACCACTTGGAATGGAGGATGCCACGATACCGAGAACGCACTTGCCATACACGCCGGAGTACCGGCGATGGATGGTCGAGTTGGTGAGGTCCGGAAGAAGCCCGGATTCCGTCGCTGAGGAGTACGAGCCGTCGGGCCAGTCAATTCTCA
>CAJWOB010000093.1 GCA_913043885.1 uncultured Spirochaetaceae bacterium
CATGAACATCGAGGGCGCCATCGGCGCGGCCCTGGAGGACCTCGACCCGGGCCGCCTGCCCATGGTCGCGCGCAAGCAAGGGGGCAAGATCGACCCGCACGCGCTGCGCGGGATGCGGCGCGACGTCGCCGCCCTGGCGCCGCGACTGCCGGCCGCTTCGGAGGGGAGCTGGGCAACCGCGCGGCATTCGTTGCGGCAGTGGTGGGCGGCCTCAGGCGAGTGGCGCCGCAGCTGGGGATCGGCGTGCGCCTCAGCGCTTTCGACATGGTCCCGTTCGAGCCGGCCGACGATTACGTCGGCGCCCCGGTGGGTGTCCCCCTCCCCTACTCCAGCGGCTTCGGCGTGAGCTCCGACGAGCCCACCAAGCCGGACCTGGAGGAGCCAATCGCCTTCATCCAGCTACTGCGAGAGCTTGGCGTCACGCTGCTGAATATCACTGCCGGCAGCCCCTACTACACCCCGCACATCCAACGTCCAGCGCTGTTCCCGCCGTCGGACGGCTACCTGCCACCGGAGGACCCGCTGGTGGGGGTGGCACGGCAGATCGACACCGTGCGGCGCCTCAAGAGGCGACTTCCCGACGTCACCTTCGTCGGCAGCAGCTACAGCTACCTGCAGGAGTGGCTACCGGCGGTCGCCGCGGCCGCGGTGGCCGCGGGATGGGTGGACTCGGTCGGCATCGGCCGCATGATGCTCTCCTACCCCGACCTCCCTCACCACGTGCTGTCCGGACTACCCCTCGAGCGCAAGCGCATCTGCCGCACCTTCAGCGACTGCACCACCGCCCCGCGCGGCGGCCTGATCTCGGGCTGCTACCCGCTCGATCCCTTCTATAAAGAGCGGGATGAAGCGGGGCTGCTGCACCAGCTCAAGCGGGGGTGACCGCGCCAGTTTGGCCGGCTGGTGGCCTAGGCCTGCAGGTCGCGGATCCTTTTCTCCGACAGCTCGACGCCGAGTCCCGGCTCGGTCGGTATGACGTAGTGGCCGTCCGCGACTTCCAACTCGTTGTCCAGCAGGCTATTCGCCAGCGTGATCGTCGGCGGTTGGTACTCGACCAGCAGCAGGTTGGGGATGCTCGCCGCCACGTGGATGGCCGCGGCGACCATCGGGCCGAGTCCGACGCTGAGGTGCGGCGCTACCCGCACCGAGAACGGCTCCGCCATCGAGGCCACCGCCACCGCCTCGGAGATGCCGGTGCGCCCCACGTCGGGCTGTAGGATCCCCGCCGCTCCCGCTTCCAGCCACGGCCGGTACTCGAACCGGGTACGCAGGCTCTCCCCCACCGCGAGTCGAAGCGTGAGCTGGCGCGCGAGGGCGGCGTGGGCGGCCACGTTCTCCGGATCCATCGGCGCCTCCAGGAACGAGACGCCGATCTCCTGCAGCCGCTTGCCGAGCTGCCCCGCCTCTCCCGGCGAGTAGGCCCAGTGGGCGTCGCAGCCGACCACGGCGTCGGCACCGGCGGCAGAGCGGATCGCCCGCATGGTTGCCGCATCCGAGCTGACGCCGCGCCCGGCATGGTGCTTGAAGTGCTCGAAGCCGCGCTGTCGCCAGGTACCCACCAGGTTGGCCTTCTCCTCGTCGCTGACCCCGCCGATGGCGGAGACGTAGGTGGGCACGGCAGGCCGGAACGGCCCGCCGAGCAGCGACGCCACGGTCGTGCCTAGCAGCTTGCCCTTCAGATCCCACAGCGCGGTGTCGACCGCCGCCATCGCGTCCACGTAGAAGCCGCCGGTGTAGCCGCGATCCCGCATCATGTCGTACAGACGCGAGCGGATCGCACCGATCGCGCACGGGTCCAGACCGATCAAGGTGTGGGCAAACAGCTCCTCGACAATGGTAGCCGACACCCTTGGTGCCACCGGTGCCAGGCACTCCCCCCACCCCGCGGTTCCCGCATCGCATTCGATCCGCACGAACGTGGTCTCGAAGTATCGGGAGTACACGGTGCGCAGGTGTGGGCGCAGGAAGTAGGGGTGGTCGCCCTCCGGCACGTCGTGGGAGCCGAGGTAGGTCTCGGGCTGCATGAACCGTGCGGGGATCGCGGTAACGGCGGTGATCGCTGCCATCCTCGTCGAGCTTACGGCGAGAGGGACAACGCGTGCGACCCGGGGATCGGGCTGACGTTCGCCGGCGGGCGTCGATATGCGACCATCACCGCAGAGTCTGAGGCCCGATGATCGAGTATCTCCAGTTGTTCCGCGCCGGCGAGGATGGCTACCGCATACCCGCCGTTGCCGTCACGCCCAGCGGCGCCATCCTGGCGTTCTGTGCCGCCCGCCGCGCGCACGTTGACTGGTCGGATATCGACATTGCCCTGCGCCGCAGCGCCGACGGCGGCGCGACCTGGTCGCCGATGCGGGTGCTCTTCGGACAGGGCATCCCAGGGCCGGTGGACAACCCGGTACCGATCGTCGATCCCGAATCGGGACGCCTGCACTTCCTGTACCAGACCAACTACGCCCGCCTACACGCCACGTTCAGCGATGACGACGGCGAGACCTTCGCCGACCCGGTCGACATCACCGACAGCCTGGAGGCGCTGGGCGCCGCGTACCCGTGGCGGGTCATCGCTCCCGGGCCGGGTCATGGCATCCGCCTGCGCGGCGGGCGCCTGCTGGCGCCGGTGTGGCTCTCCGACGGCAGCGGTACCGAAATGGGGGCTGGCAACCTCGGCCATCGACCGTCCGTGGTCGCTACCGTCTATAGCGACGACGACGGATCGTCGTGGCAGGCGGGCGAGGTCTACCTGCGCAACGACGGCCACACCTTCATCAATCCGAGCGAGGCACAGGCGGTGGAGATGAGCGACGGCCGGGTGATGATCAACATCCGCACCGAGTCACCGCGCAACCGGAGGGTAATCGTGACGAGCGCCGACGGCGCCTCGGGGTGGTCGGCACCACGCTTCGACGAGGCGCTTTTCGAGCCGGTGTGCTGCGCCAGTCTGGTGCGTTGGGGGAGCGATCCCGGCACACTGCTGTTCGTGAATCCGGACTCCAGCCACCTGCCGCAGCGCAAACCGGGGGGCGTGACGCACCCGCGGCAGAACCTGACGGCCCGCCTCAGCGTCGACGAGGGCCAGAGCTGGCCGGTCAGCCGCGTGCTGTACGAGGGGGTGGCCGGCTACTCCGACAGCGCGGTCGCCGTGGATGGCACCGCCTGCTGCCTATTCGAGCATGGGGCCAAGGGGGCCAGCGACGAGGGCATCACCCTGGCCCGATTCGACCGCGCCTGGATCGAGGGGACCGGCTAACCCACATGTCCCCGCCATACGACTACGACCTGCTAGTGTGGGCCGACCGCGTGCTATGCGTGGCCTCGACGGCCCCGGCGCGGTGGCGGTGCGAGGCGCACCGCATCGCGGCTGCCGGCGCCGACGGCTCGGCGCGCCGGGAGATCGACATCGTTGACGGCGTGCTGATGCCGGGGCTGGTCGACCTCCACGCTCATCCCGGCAACGGCGGCCCCACCGCCGCCACTGCCCCGAGTCGCTCCCGCTACGGGATCGATGCCGACGCGGAACTGCTGGCGAGGGGCACCACCACCGTCATGTCGCAGGGCGACGCCGGCGCCGACAACTGGCCCGCCTACCGCCACGACGTCGTCGATGCCAGCCGCACCCGCGTTCGCATGGCGCTGCACCTGTCGCGGCGCGGCGAGACCGACCCCGACTGCCCCTACGGCTCGCTGGAGGACGCCGACGTCGGCGCCTGCGTCGCCGCCATCGCCGGCGACCCACAGCTGATCTGGGGTATCGCCATGAACACCAGCACCTCCATCGGCCTCGACCCGCAGGCGGTCATGGAGCGGGGGCTGCAGGCTGCCGAGGAGTCGGGCACACCGATCCTGTTTGGCACCCGCATGCAGCAGGACTGGCCGCTGGATGAGCAGCTGCCGCTGCTGCGCCCCGGTGACGTGGTCACCTACTGCTTCAATCCGCTGGTCGAGGGGGCGGTCGAAGCCGGCCGCCTGCGCCGATCGGTGTGGGAGGCGCGCGAGCGTGGGGTGCTGTTCGACATCGGCCACGGCATGGCGTCGTTCAGCTATGCCGTTGCCGAGCGCGCGATCGGCGAGGGCTTCCTTCCCGACACCATCTCCAGCGACCAGTACCTGCGGCACGTGGGCAGCCAGCCACAGCACGACCTGGCGCTCACCATGTCGAAGGTGATTGCCGCCGGCATGTCCGAGCGCGATGCGGTGGAGCGGGTAACCGTCGTTCCCGCGCGGCTGCTGGGCCTGGAGGGCGAGGTGGGCACGCTGGCGCCGGGCAGCTGCGCCGACCTGGTGGTGCTCCACGAGCAGCCGCACACGCCGCTGGTGGACGTGGAGGGTGCCGAGCGCATCGGCACCTTGCGGCAGGCCGGTCTGGTGGTGCGGGCGGGTCAGGTGATGGCGGAGCGGCAGGAGGAGGCACGGCCACGATGAAGATCGAGCAGCTGCGCCTACGCCACGTGTTCGGCTCGTTAGCCGCGGAGCATCCGTTCTGGGAGGAGCGGCTGGTCATGCCGCTGGACGTCTACGCCGAGTTTCGCAGCGCCGACCCGGAGCTGCGCCCGAACAGCGCCAGCGCAGGCGGCCGCCCCGGACGCATCGACCTCAACGCGGTGTTCCTGCAGGTGGAGACCGACGACGGCGTCCACGGAATCGCCGGTCCGATGCACGCCTCTGTGGCTACCATCATCGCCGCCCAGCTGCGTCCGTTGCTGGTGGGTCGCGACCCGCTGGCCCACGAATTCCTGTGGGACATCATGCACCGCAGCCTGGTGCACGGCCGCCAGGGCGAGGCGATGATGGCGATCTCCGCCGTCGACTGCGCGCTGTGGGACCTGAAGGGGCGCCACCTCGGCGTGCCGGTCTACCAGCTGATCGGTGGCCCCACCCGCACCGAGATGCCGGCCTACGCCTCCATGCTTGGCTTCGACGTCACCGATATGGGCAAGGTGCGGGAGCGCGCGCAGTGGGCGCAGTCGCAGGGCTACAAAGCACAGAAGTGGTTCTTCCGCCATGGGCCGATGTGGGGTGCCGATGGCCTGGCCCTGAACATCGAGCTGGTGCGCACACTGCGCGATGCCCTCGGCGACGACGACGAGATCATGCTGGACTGCTGGCAGTCGATGGACGTCAGCTACGTGGTGCGGCTGGCCGAGCGGATCGGCGAGTACCGGCCGCGCTGGCTGGAGGAGGTGTGCATGCCCGACCGGGTGGAGTCCTACGCCCGGCTGCGCGACAGCATCGACATTCCGCTCGCGGGCGCCGAGCACGAGTACACCCGGTGGGGGTTCAAGCGCTTCATCGACGCCGGCGCCCTCGACGTGTTGCAGCCCGACATCTACTGGGCCGGCGGGCTCACCGAGGTGCTCAAGATCGCCGCCCTCGGCACCACCCACGATCTCATCACCATCCCCCACGGCCACTCGACCCCGGCGGGCATCCACTTCTCGGTTACCCAGTCGCCGATCCATACCCCGTGGCAGGAGTACCTGCTCAAGTGGAACGAGGTGCATCAGGTGTTTCTGAAGAACCCACTGAAGCCGGTGGACGGGGTGCTGCATCTGCCAGAGGCGCCGGGCCTGAACATGGATCTGGACCCGGAGCGGATCGAGCGGGAGGAAGACTTCGGCTAGCGCGTCTTGCGTTGACCCCGGGGGGTGCGCCGCATAACGTGAACGTTATGGCCGACGCCCGGGTCGACGACGGTTCCACCACCCGCAACAAGAGGGGCGAATGGGTGCCCCGCATCCTGCAGAAGGGCCAGCCCTTCACCTGGCCCATTCAGCCAAAGAAGCTGCTGAGCTACTTCTTCGGCTTCCCTGGCTTCATGTGGCCGTTCGGCGTGGTCGCCTACTACGGCCTGGCCACGCTCACCTGGGAATTCCTGCAACCCGGCTCGGATAACCTCGACAACTACTTGCAGCTACAGGCCTGGTGGATCCTGCCGATGTGGGCCCGCAACGTGGCGATGCTGGTGATAGTGGCCGGCACGTTGCACTTCGTTCTGTACCGGCGCCGGGTGCAGGGCACGCGATTCAAATACAACGCGCGCTGGCAGAGCACCTCCAGCAAGGCGTTCCTGTTCCGGAGTCAGGTGTGGGACAACGTGTTCTGGAGCGTCATTAGCGGCGGCACCTTCTGGACGGTGTACGAGGCGCTATCGCTGTGGGCGTATGCCCACGGCTGGTTCCCCATGATCACCCTGCGCAGCAACCCGGTGTGGTTTCTGCTGTTCTTCGCGGTGCTGCCTTTCTGGCACGATCTGCACTTCTACTGGGCGCATCGCATCTTCCACTGGAAGCCGCTCTACCGATACGCCCACTACCTCCATCACCGCAACACCAACGTCGGGCCCTGGTCGGGGCTGTCGATGCACCCGATCGAGCACCTGCTCTACTTCACCCGCTGGATCGTGCTGTTTGTGTTCCCATCGCACCCGATCCACATGCTGTCTCTGATGCAGCGGCCTGCGCTGAACCCCGCCATCGGCCATACCGGCTTCGATCAGCTGGTTCTCAAGGCGGACGGCGACGCCGATAGCGACACGGAGAAGCGGCTGAAGATCGACTCCTTCTTCCACTACCTCCATCACCGCTACTTCGAGTGCAACTACGGCACCAACGCCCTACCGCTGGACCGCTGGTTCGGCTCGTGGCACGACGGCTCACCCGAGTCGTACGCACGGATGCGGGGCAAGCGCGAGCTGCCACCCGAAGCTGACGCAGTGCCATAGAGCGCCCGGGTCCGGACCGCGCCGACGCGCCAACTAGGCGGTCACGTAGCGCAGAATCTCTATCACTTGCTCCACGGTGCTGGCGACGGCGAGAGCTGCGGCATCCAGCTCCTTGAGGGCGTGGGCGCCCTCGCCGCCATGCAGCGCGATAATCGGTTTACCGAGTGCCGCCGCGTAGCCGGCATCGAAGGCGGCGTTCCACTGACGATAGCTGCCGCCCGGCTCCTCGCCAACTGCGAAGCGCACCACCACCAGGTCGGCGTCGCTCAGATACGTCCGGGTGCGGATCGCGTTGATCTGCGCCCCCTTGCGGTCGCGCCAGCACGCCTGCTCCTCGGCGCCCAGAATCGCCGTTCCCACCGAGTCGCTGGCCTCGTGATCCAGCACGGGGCTGGTGAAGGCGACCGGCAAGTCGCTGTCTCGCGCGGCGCGCTCGATCTGGGCCCTCCAGTCGGTGTGGATCTCGCCGGCAAGGTAGACCCACCACTGGCGGCCGTGGTCCGCGCCGCTGTGGGCATCTGATTGGCTCATCGCCGCTACAATGCGGGCGCCAATTGACATCGGTCCAGAGGCCGGTGGATAAACGGCGGCACCGTGCGTGTAGTCGACACCGACCCAGACGCCTATGTCGCGACCCTGCCACCCGATCAGCAGGAGGCGCTCAGCGCTGTGGACGCGCGTATCCGCTCCGCCCTCCCCGACCTGCGTCGGGTGCTGTGGGAAGGGGTGTTCTGGGGCGGATCGGACCAGACCATCATTGGCTACGGCGACCTGACCCAGACCAACGCCAAGGGGGAGGCCGTGGAATGGTTCATCGTCGGCCTGGCCCGCCAGAAGCGCAACTACAGCATCTACGTCAACGCAGTGGTAGACAACAAGTACATCGCCCACTCCTACGCCGACCGGCTCGGCAAGGTGAAGCTCGGCGCGGCCAGCATCGGCTTCACCAAGCTCGAGCAGCTGAACCTGGACGTGTTGGAGGAGCTACCGCGAGAGGCCGGCCGCCTCACGGCTTCGCCGTAGCGCGCTAGCGGCCGACCGCCAGCGCAGGCGAGCACCGCCACCAACACTCTCCGTTAGCGCCGTGGGTGGAGTATCGCCGCCCGCACCCGCTGCCGGAGTCGGTAGAGCAGCCACTTGATGGTGCCATGCGTGCGCCCGATGACAGTCGCCACCTCGGCCGGGGAGCGGCCGTCCACGTAGTACAGCCGGTGTGCATCCCAGGCTCTATCGGTTGGCCCGCTTCTGAGGTGCCCCGCACGGGGCCAGCACGTGGCACCAAGGCGCCGGCGGCGGTATTGCTCGTATATGCTCTGTGTTGCGCACCTACTGCGCGTCTGTCTATGCGCGTCTACCTAATGGAAGAAATCGAACGTCAGCTGGATCAGCTCGAACGCGACGGCTACCTGGTCATCGAGGGAGCACTCTCCGCCGCCGACACCCAGGCCATCGCGCGACGCCTCGACCACGCACGCAGCCAGGGGTGGGAGGATGGGCTCAACCAGGTCGGCAATATGTGGTTCGACACACTTCTCGACCGCGAGGCGGACACGTTCGC
>CAJWOB010000094.1 GCA_913043885.1 uncultured Spirochaetaceae bacterium
CGGTGACCGAGGCGCGATGCCGATGGTAGGTTAGGCGGAAACCCCGATGGCAGTGCCCCGTCAGAGTCGCGGCTTCGTCCGCACCGAGCGTGATGATCAGGAGACCGTCCTGTTCGTGCGCAGCATACCGTTCCTGACTCCTCAGCAGACCGCGGACACCATTCGCGAAATGGGCTACGTCGGGCAGGAGCGGGCGGTCACCGTCGTCTCGCTGATGGCATACCGCCATGTCTCTCGCCTGCGGAAGCTCTACCTCGAGGGCGTCAGCCGCGACCTGCTGCCGGCCAAGACCAACCTGCTGCTGGCCGGCCCCACTGGGAGCGGCAAGACCCACCTGGTGGAGCTGCTGTTTCAACATATCCTGCAGCTGCCGACCGTCATCGTCGACATGACCGGGTATTCCGAGACCGGGTACGTCGGCCAGGATGTCAGCTCCATACTCACTCGTTTGCTGTACGCCGCCGATCTGAATCCGGTGGCGACCTCGATGGGGGTGGTGTGCCTGGATGAGTTCGACAAGGTGGCGTCCGGCCAGAACAGCGCGGTGTTCGCCGGCGCCGGCACCACCAAGGATGTCTCCGGCCTCGGTGTACAGCGGGAGCTGCTCAAGATGCTGGAGGCCGCCGAGATCTCGGTGCCCAACGAGCTATCCCATACCGAGTACGGCCCGCGCACCGTGCTCTCCACCAGCGATATCGCCTTCATCTCGTGCGGCGCCTTCTCCGGTTTCAAGGGGGTAACGGAGTCCGCCCGTGCTGAGGATATCGGATTCGGGCGCACCGCCCACGGTCGGGACGGCGCACGCATTGCGGTGTCGCTTACCGAGGAAGACGTCGATCTGGTCCAGCACTTTCAGACCTACGGATTCCTTCCCGAGCTGATCGGTCGTTTCAAGCGCGTGGTGCCGTTCGAGGCGCTGTCGGCCGCCCAACTCACCGATATCCTGCGCGACAACATCCTCCGTCAATACCGCAACGAGTTCATGTTCGAGGGGATGGACCTGAAGGTGGCCGACGACGTGCTGGCGCTCATCGTGGAAGTGGGCATCAAGAAGGAGACCGGCGCGCGTGGCCTGGAGAGCGCGTTCGTGCGCACCCTCGAAGATGCTGCCTTCGCCGCCTACTCGCAGGAAGGGGTGAGGGAGGTGGAGCTCCGTGTGGAAGAGGACCGGCAGATCGGCTTCGACCTCAGATAGCCGCGCGCACCTGCTCGATCGCCTCCTCCAGCGAAAGCTCGGGATGCTCCTGGCGGGTCAGCAACTCCTTTAGCTTGACGGTTCCTCGCTCCCGCTCCTCTTCACCGTAGAACAGGCCGAACGGAATGCGTAGCTGCTCCGCGTAGGCAAACTGAGCTTTGAGCTTGCGCGCGGTCGGATACACGTCAGTCCGGATGCCGGCCGCGCGGCAGGCGGCGGCGATGCGCTGGTAGTCGGCGGCGAGGGCATCGTCGAGGCAGAACAGGATAAGGTCCCCCCCGGGGCGGATATCCGGCAGCCCCTGTTCCTCGGCTAGCGCGTGGACGACGCGGTCCACCCCCACGGACATGCCGACCCCCGAGAGCTGCTGCGAGGAGTAGAGCCCGATGAGGTCGTCGTAGCGCCCACCGGCGCCCACCGACCCCACCTGCGGCATCTGCGCGAGCTGCGTCTCGAACACCATGCCGGTGTAGTACTCGAATCCCCGCATGATGGAGGGATCGACCTGCAGCGCGCTGGCCAGCGGCTGCTGATCGCCGGTCAGCGATAGGATCTCGCGCAGACGGGCGACGCCTTCGCACGGCCCAACGACCCGCTCGATGGCGTCGAGGACGCCCGCGTTGCCCTCCGACGCGTAACTGCCGGAAGTATCGAGCAGATCGCAGATCGCCTGTACCGTCTCGCCACCCGTGTGCTCACCGAGAGCGGCGATCAGCTCTTCTCGGCTGAGGGCGCCGGCCTTGTCCACCACCCGCATCAGTGCCACGAGGTTCGCCTCGCTGTCGTGGCGACGCACCAGCGAGCCGATAACGTCGCGGTGCGACACCGCCACCCGGAACGGTCCCAACTGCAGCTCCTCCGCGCAACGTGCGGTGAGTGCCAGGGTCTCCAGATCGGAGGCTGCCGCATCGCTGCCGATAACGTCAGCGTCGAACTGCACGAACTCCCGGTACCGCCCCTTCTGCGGCTTTTCACCGCGCCATGCCTTCCCCGACTGGTAACGCTTGAACGGCAGCGGCAGGGATGCTGCGTGAACCGCTACGAATCGGGCAAGGGGCACTGTCAGGTCGAAACGCAGGGCGATGTCGCGACCGCCGTGGTCGTGGAAGCGGTAGATCTCCTTCTGCGCGTCGCCGCCGGCCCTTGCCAGCAAGACGTCGGCGTATTCCAGCGCTGGGGTCTCGATGGGCAGGTAGCCAAATCCCTGCGCGACCGCCTCCAGGCGACCGAGGTAGGTACGACGCACCACCTCGACCTCCGGCGTCGCGTCGCGGAAGCCCTTCAACAGGCGGGCTGTTACGGTGCTACCCACAGGCGCAGCCTGAGAGTCGACTTGCCGGCTGTCAACTCGACCGGCGCAGCCCCGCCGACGTGTTCTTGCCAAGCGCCATTGCGTCGCCTACCCTCTGGTCGCTCCTTCTGCTGTGATCTCACGGTGCGCCTGTGCTCACCCGTTATCGAAAATCGAACACCGGCGAGGTGCTCGCCACTGGTAGGATCTACCTGGCGCGCGAGCACGGTATCGCGCGCGCTAGCATCGACCGTGACGCTGTGGCCATCATCGAGCGCCTGGCGAGGGCGGGATACGAGGCGTACGTAGTCGGCGGTGCGCTTCGTGATGTGCTGTGCGGGGAGCGGCCGAAGGATGTCGATATCGCTACCGACGCGCGGCCGGGGCAGGTAACCGCGCTCTTTCAGCGCAGTCGGGTTATCGGCCGGCGGTTCCGGCTGGTGCACGTGCCGGTGTTTCGCCGCCGCAACGGCGGTAGCGCCCGACACGTGTATGAGGTCGCGACCTTTCGTGGCGCCGACCGGGCGCACGCGAATCAGTACGGGACCCTGGATCAGGACGCCCAGCGTCGCGACTTCACCATCAACGCCCTCTACTACTCGCCGATCAGTCAGCGCCTCATCGACTACGTGGACGGTCTGCAGCACCTGCGCGACGGCGTGCTGCAGGCGATCGGCGACGCCGAGGCCTCGTTCACCGAGGATCCGGTGCGGATGCTGCGCGCGGTGAAATACACCGCCGGCACCCGCATCGAGCTGCCCGCCGCCTACCGGAAGTTGATCAAGCGCGGCTCCTCACGCCTCGCTGCATGCAGCGTCAGCCGCTTGACCGAGGAGATGTCGAAGATCCTCGCCTCGGGGCGGGCGCTGCCGATTCTCTCGGTCGCCCACGAGCTGCGACTGCTGGCGGTGATGATTCCGGCGGTGGCGCGTCTGGTACGAGGACCGCTGGCGAGCTCGGCGACCGGCCGGCGGCTCGGCGAGCTGGACGCCGACGTCGCGGCTGGCAGGCTACCGCCGCGTCAGCAGAGGCTGTGTATGTTTCGTGCCCTGGCGGCAGAGCTCCCAGCGACTGATAGCTCGTGGCGACAGGACGAGCGGCCCGAGAAGCGACTGGCGCAGGTGCTCCGCCGCGGATTCGAGCCGTTGGTGTTACCGCAGCAGGACGCGCTCACTATTGCCGAGGAAGTGGCGAGCGCATTCACCGCGAATGCGTCTGCCGACGCGGACGACCGATAGAGGGGTCAAGCGCATGCCGCGGGCATGCAGGCGCAAGCCGTAGGCTTGCGCCTGCTACTGCAAGACCTCGATGCGCTCGAGCAGGGCGTCCACCTGTGCGCCGTAGGCGACGCTGTCCAGCGACTTCGCCAGCTCGAGGTCGCTGCTGGCCTGGGCGAAGCGGTTATCCGCAAACGCGTTGACGCCAAGCGCGTATCGCACCAGCGCGGGGTCGTCACTAGTCTCGAGCGCCGTCAGGTAGTGCAGCTCGGCCTCGGCGTAGCGACGGTTGGCGTAGTTGATCAGACCCAGGTAGTAGGACGGGATGTAGCTGCTCGTCTCGAGCGCGAGTGCAGCCTCAAAGTCCGCCTCTGCGCCGTCGAGATCCTGTCTGCCATAGGCCGCGATCCCCTCCTTTACCAGGTCGTTGAAGGTGCGCAGCCCGGTGGTAAAGGCGACTACCTGCTGCTCGAGCTCCCTGATGTCCGCCCACGCGAACGCTCGGTTCACCACAGCGGCGGAGTTCTGGCGTAGGTCTGCTGTGGCGTCCAAGGCGGTGATCGCATCCCAGAGAATGCGGTTGACGCGCTTGTCGGGGGATTGCTGCAGGAAGTGCACCAGCGCCCACGCCTGCGGATGGAACGCCTCGTTCTGCTGGACGACGTCCTCGGAGTCGAGCGTCAGGAGCTGGGCCAACGGGATGGGACTGGCGGTGTGCCGTCCGTCGACGATGGACTTGAAGGTATCGAGCCACGCCAGGTTGGGCCGCCAGGAGAACGTGTTGGCCGCTAGATCGAGCTCCGCATTCTCCAGGTAGGCGGCAACACCCTCGCGCAGCCACAGTGGCGCGCGCGGCACGAAGGTCTTGAGGAATTGGATGGACCCAAGGTGGAGCAGTGACCGGGAAAAGTCGCCGCCCCGCACGTAGCCAACCAGCTCCGACCGCGCCGGATCGTTGTAGTGGATGTAGACGTAGTCATCGTGGGTTTCGTCGATCACCGTCCGCAGGTACGTGTCGTAGTCAGCCTTCTGCGCGAACACCCTCACCCGCAGCTTGTCGGTGAGCTGGTCGGTGTCGAAGTGGTAGATCTCGTTGAACAGCTCGATGCCGGACTCGAGGAGTGCCGAGGCCTGGGTGGCAAGCTCGGCGCTTACGTCGGTCGTGACGCGGTAGTGCTCACTCTCCGCGGAGAAGCTGCTCGTCTGGGCGGATAGCGTTACGGCGCCCATGATCAGCGCCGCGCTAGCGATCAGGAGGAATCGTAGGGTCTTCATGCTGAACCCTACGAGCCTAACGTGGAGATGCCAAAAAGTCGCCTCTTTTTGACGTCTAGGTCATGGCTCCGAGAGTGACGTCGACTTTGGAGAGGATGAGCCCCGAGTAGCGCTCCACACTGCGGATGATGTAGTCGCGCAGCTCGTGGAGGCGTCCGGCCACCGGCGTCCGATACTGTCCCCGGATGACCACCTCCACCACCGGTTGACGAGGATCGCCACTCACCACCAGCCGGTCGATCTGCAGGCTGGTCTCGAACTCGGCTACGCAGTGGATGATCATCTGCGACAACGCCGCCTCGGACACCGTCACCTGACCACGCTGCCGGCCGGGGCTCACCACGGTCTTCTCGAACACCACGCCGCGCTTCCGGCGCAAGCCGCGCCGGAGGAAGATCTTGATCGAGTCGATGACAATATGGGGAGTGGCGCGTTTTACCTCGATCTCGGGCACCGGAATGATGTGACGCCCCTCCGACTCCCGGCTGTGTAGCGCCGCCTCGATCTCGGCTTGACTGGCGATGTCCTTGATGTGAATGAACTTGCGCGGCGCCGGTAGCTCCAGGCGTTCGGCAATACTCACCGTCATCCGGTCCGAGGTGCCGATGATGAGCAGCCGGCGGTGCTTGCCCGCGGCGAGCGTCCGCCGCACCTCCGTGGCGTGTGCGGGGTCGTGGAAGAGCGCCACCTTTACGGCCGCCAGGCCGACGGCCTCGCGCTTGGCAGTTCGTCCGGCGAGTATCCGTTGCCCCTCGATCAGGAGCCCGTCATCGATGATCGCATCGACCCCGTACTTCTCGGCGATGAGCTGGGCGCGGAAGCTCTTGCCAGAGCCGCTCTTCCCAACCAGGGCGAACACCTGCAATCCCCGAACTGCCCACAGGGTTCGATGCCACGTGCGGCGGAGGTTCACAGGCGGTAGCCCCGCGCATCACGGAGGATGGCGCGTACGTCAGGGAAGATACGTTCGAGATCCCGCAGTTGCCGATCGGCCAGCGCTGCGGTGGCGGACAGCCGCGCTTCGCTACAGCTCAGCTGCCATGCGTGAAGCAACGGCCCACCACCGCGTCGCGGGCGCGCACCATAGCGCGAGTCTCCGTGCACCGGATGGCCTCTCCAGGCGGCCTGCGCCCGAATCTGGTGGCGTCGGCCGGTCTCCAGTCGGATGAGCAGTAGGGTAAGGCCCGCACCGCCGCGCCCCGGCGAAAACGCCAGCGGCGCGCAGCGCAAGGTCGCCTCGCGTCCGCCGCCATCCTCCGCGGCGCCGCCATCGGCCGCCACAGCTGCGCTGCGGTCGAAACGCATCCGGTCGCGCCAGCGACCGGCACGACACTTGCCTTCCACCAGGGCGAGGTAGCGTTTGTCGACAGCCCGCGTGGCGAAGCGCCGTGACCATTCGCGGGAGCTGCGCAGCGTGGTGGCTACCAGGAGCGCGCCGGAGGTCATTCTGTCGAGCTGGTGCACCGGGGAAGGCTGGAAGGTCAGGCTTGGCGAGTCCGGCAGATGGCGGCGAAGGCGGCCCACCACCGAGTCCCCGCCGCCGCTCATCGGGAGGCCCGACGGTTTGTTGATTACCAACGCGTCCTGCAGGTCCACCACCACCGGCAGCGGAGGAGCCGGTGCTCGGGAGGCCGCCGCCACGGTCGCGGTCGCTGCAGCGTTCGCAGCCAAGGTCGTGGCCGCAGCGCGGTCCCCGGTGGTGGCAGCGCCGCGTGGGGCAGCCGATAGGTCGACGATCAGCAGGTCTCCTTGCCTCGTGCGCAGCGCGGGAGCGGCACGGCGATGGTTCACGGTGACGGCGCCGGTGCGGATGGCGCGGTACAGTCCAGATAGCGGGACGTCGGGGAACAGCTTGCGCAGCAGTCGGTCCAACCGACGATCGGCATCGTCGCCGCCAAGGCGGTAGCTGGACACGCTCATCGACGCCCCGCGACCGTAGCATACCGCGGCCGCGAGGCACACCGCCGTGCCATTGACATCGCCTCGGAGCCGCGTCGTCATTGGCGCCCGTGCCACGCCCCGCTCAGCTAACCGTCGCCGCCGCCGTGCTGCTGGCGGCAACAGTGTATTCCGTCGCTGTGCTGGCGCGACCCGGTCGACTCGCAGCCGAAAGCCAACGCTGGCCCGGCCACTACACTCTGCTGGCGCGGGTGCAGGACTCACCGGCCGGTGACGTCCGCGGGGCGTTGCGGGCCGCCGCCGCGCGTCTTGCGAGCCGGTGGTCGGTGGTGTCTCGCTTCACCTCGTTCGAGAGCGTCAACGCTTTCGCCAGGTTCGAGCGGGTCAGGGTGGCGGATCTGCCCATGCGACTCGACGATGTCGACCCGCGCTTCGACCCCCACCTGCGCGCCCTGCCGGGGCTGTTCTCGGCCGTCTCCTCCTTGGCGAGCGCGGATTCGTCGAGCGCGCCTCGCTCGCGATTCGAGGTGCTCTACCTGCGCAGCGACCAGTCACCACTCGCCGTCTTGCTGTCGGCGCGTGTCCTCCTGCGTGGCTCGGGCGTCAAGGTCGCGGTCGCAGAGCTCGCGCTGGGCAACATCCTCCTGTCGCTGTTGCTGCTGGTGGTGGCGGTGGCGGTCGCTCGGCTGGTGGTCGCAGGCAGTGGAGCGCTGTTGTGGATCGCCGCGCTCCCGCATCTGGCGGTCGTGCTGGCGAGCGATGTTGGCGTCACGGCGGTTGGCGCCGCACTGTACGTGTTCGCATTCTGGCTGGCGCCGGTGCTTGCGACTGGCGTTCTGGCGCCCAACTCCCAGACCGACAGCTTGCGCCGCCGCTGGCGAGCCGGGCTCGCCAGCGCGGCGCTGATCGCCGCCATCGTTCTTCTCCGCGCGCTGTCAGGGGCGCTGGTGCTGGCATGGTCGATTCAGCTGGCCACCCTCCTGCTCGCCAGCGCGGCCAGCACGCTGCGCGGAAGACGCGGCTACCTGCGCATCGTCACACCGCGCACACGGGCGAGGATCCGCGCCACGTTGGCGGTCACCCGGCGGCCCCGTATCGGCGCCTGGCCCCAACTGCAAGGCCCGGTAACCTCGGTCTGGCGGCGGCTCACCGGCTACCGGGAGCGCCTGCCACGGGGCCGTCCTCGGCTCCTCCCCCCACTGCTGCTGGCCGCCACCTGTGCACTCGATTCTCTACCGTCGGTCCCAGCCCGCCCGTCCGCATCCGCTGTGGCACCGGTGTCCGTGGCCGTGGCCGTCACCGTAAAGCT